>JBIPOO010000223.1:0-6544 GCA_044379045.1 Saprospira sp. | reverse complement strand
GGCTGCCAATTGGTTTCCTTCCTTAAATTTTGCGTAAAATCGTTGACGCTTATCGTTGAATACCGAATCGAATTCCTGTTTAAAATCATTTATTAGATCAACCGAAAATTTCGAAGGACCCTGATAAAAACCATGTTTTTTGAAAAAATTACTAATGTCTGACATCTCCAAAGAATAAAGTTTAATGTTTTAAGCTTGCTACTTTTTCAAGAAATGCATTGCCAAATTTTTGGTCGGGTTCTATGTAATGACCTTCGCTCCATTCGTTCCAACTTGCAATGTGAATATCTGCCCCATTTTTTAATATCAGGTCTTTTGCCAATAATAGATTTTTTGCAAAATCAGCAGGATTGGCATCGATAACTATGGGCGACCAGGGGAATTTTTTGATTTTAAAGCCAGATGCATAAGTACCTCTGGGCGATGCATCCCATCCAGATGCAACACTGGGATAAAAGGGCACATTAGTTCTACTGCATATTTTTTCCCATACTTCGGGTTGTTCCTCCACACAACCGGCATGCTTCAATACAATTTTGTGTGAATCAAAATCAACCAGTGTTACATAAGTTGTTAAAGAATCAATTCCCAGTGTATGGGTCTCTTCTATCCAATTATCTGCCCTTCCGCAAACAGCCTGAATATGATAATCATTGAACTGACTTAAAATGTTAACCGCATCATCTCCATACAATTCAATAATTTCTGAAAGTGAATAAACCTGAAAAATTGCTTTGCCCGAATGATCTTTTCTGTAATTTGGATGCGCGCAGATGCGTTTAATTTCTGCTTTAAATCTTGGATACTTACGGTATGGCTGAATTCTTTTTTTTAACCAGGGATGATTGTTGTAATTGCCATAATCACCATTTTCTATGGGTAAATTGCGGTGCGGCAAACGAAGTACCCACATCAGATTGAATTCAAAATCAAAATCTTTAATTACTTCCATCAGGTTTTCCAGTGGTTGATTCATGATGGGCTGCGAGCTTTCAAAATCCCAGTAATAACAGATCATAAAACCATTAATCCCATATTGCATGGCAAGTTCTATTTGTGCTTTGCAGCTATCGGGATTGCATTGATTGTAGTAGCCACCAACAGGTATTCTTGGTTGATAGTGGCGTTCATTTCTTGGTTTTGCAGATTTGACGACATTCCACTCTGATCCCGAAATGCGATATTCGTCATCAAAAAAACCAGGGTAGTAGTAGGCAAATACTTTCATGATTTTGGCTCATAATTCTTACACAAAGTTATTTAATAATGTCTAAAGAATCTAATTTTGCATTATGTTAAAATTTGACTTTGTAATTGTAGGTGCGGGCATAGGAGGACTCTATCTGGGGAATTACCTGGAACAACAAAAAAAATCCTATTTGATTATCGAATCCCGTTCGGGAATGGGCGGAAGAATACAGACATGCGCCGTAGATGGTATTTCATTTGAACTTGGAGCTGCCCGCATTTTATCAAATCATTACAAAGCATTGAGCATTATTGAAAAACTGGGCTTAGAAATAGAAGAACAGCATTCGTCAGACAGCCCCGTTTATTGGGAAAATAAGTGGTATGCATCGCAGGATGAAATTGTAGATTTTAATCACTACCCCAATCCTATTTCCTTGTTTGAGGAAATATTAAGCGAGTATTCAATTCTAGATTTAGCGTCCTTTCAATCATTTGCACCAAAGGAATGGGATAAGATGCTGACCAGAACCTGGCTTGAACAAAAAGGTATTCCTTACGATGTTGCCAGGCTATTTTTTCTTGGTGATATCGATGTGAATCTTGAGCAAATCACCTTATATGAATCCTTGTTTTTTTATTTGATCAACCTGATTGACAAGGAAGGGAAAATATACCACTTGAAAGGTGGAATGCATCAGATTATTGAAAAATTAAAAACTAGTTTAAACGTTTTAACTGATCAAAATGTAAACGCAGTCCTCAAATGCCAAAGCGGATTTAATGTTAGCACACGCGATTTTACAATAGCCTGCAAGCATGTTATTTTCACTTGTGCTCTGTCTGCATTAAGCAGGATTGACTTGCCAGAAACGGCAAAAATAAATTTGTCGAACTGGATGAATATTGGGCATTATGGAAGCAGTGTAAAAGGATATTTCCGGCTAAAAAACAACCCTTTTCCCAATCACAATTATCTGGTGAGCGGCATACCTTTGCGGATGATTAGAAGAAGCGATCATCTTTGGGAGTTTTATTTGCCTTCACTTAAATTTACCTGGGATAGCTTAACAATTGAGCAAAAGTTAAAGGCGTATTTTGGAGAAGCTAATTTGGAAGCGCTAAATATTCAAAACTACACAGATGCTCCTTTTTATGGCTGTTACTGGAATTATCACTCAGGAAATTTTCATAAGATTTTCGATGCAGCTGAAACAAATTGCCTTGATGATGGGATTTTTAGTGTAGGAGAACATTTTTCCCTCAATCCAAACTGGATAGAAGGAACATTGGAAAGCGTGGATCGTTTAATGACGAAATTATCAGCCTATTAATCCAGACTATAAATTATTTCTAATGAAAATACTAATCACTGGCGTATCTAGCGGTTTAGGACAAGCTTTCTGCAGATTGGAAGGAAATGACCTTGAAATTTATGGCGTTTCCAGAAATCCGGCTTCGTCCGAAATACTTTCTTACGAAGACTTTGATAAAATGCCTTCGCCCGATGTCCTCATTTTGAATGCAGCCATGGGCGATTATGGCATCGATTTCGAAAATTTGGATGAATCGACACTCACTGAAATCATGATCAGCAATTTGGTAAAGCCGCTCTCTTTTGCTGCCAAACTTCACAAAAATTCTTTGTTGAATGACTTGAAATCAATGATTATAGTCGGAAGCAGATTTTCCTCCCAATCCTATATCAGCGCGCAGTCAAAAGATGATCTGCCCGGTTATGGATATTGCATTTCAAAAGTAGCGCTTTCGCTTTTTACGCAAATCGTCAGAAAGGAAAATCTCCAGTTTACTGTCAATATTATTCATCCTGGAGTGCTCAAAACTCAACTTGGAAACTCAGCAGGTTTGGATGTGGCAGCGGTAGCAGCATTACTTTTGGCAAAGATTAAATCCGCTGTCTTTTCAAAACAATTTGATGGTATTTACGATCTGAACAACGATAAGGTTATTCCGTTTTAAAATATTTAATACATGCAGATGTGATCAATCATTCAAAACAGATAAAATATCATCAATGTCGAAATCCTCTGCAGTTGGATTTTCTAAATTTTCATTCTTTAAATCTTCGGCACTTGAATTTAAAATAAAGGCAATGCTTGGATTTTGAATAAAAGAAGCCAGCGGCACAAAAATGCCTTTTAGGTTCAATTCATTTGCTAAAGATAATAATTCGATGCTGTTCCAGCCAAAAGAAATGAGGCTATCGTTCAAATCGCCAAAGGATTTGTTTCGGGAACAGAGACATTCGAACAGCATTTTTTCTGTAAGATTATCAGTTGGCTGCCAGGCTTTTTTGTCTTTTTGCGCCGCCTTGTACCATTCCTGGAGTTGTTTACGGTCAGCTTTGCCATTTTGATTGATAGGCCAGCTTTTGCAAAAGAAGACGGCATCGGGCTGTTGATATCTGCTCAAAGCTTTTGATAGTTTATCCCTGACAGCTGTTTCTTCGCAATTGCCAAAAATAAAGAGCACCGCGGCCATGTCGGCTTCCATGCAAAGACAATTTTTAACTGTATCAATTGACGAGACCAGCTGTTCAATCATAGCTGAGGGGACTCTTCTTCCGTTAATCTTGATAAAATCCCCGTTGATTCGGCCATTCACAAGCAACCCATGCTCTGTGATCATTCCAAGGTCACCCGTTTTGAAAAGCTTATTTGACGAATCGCTGCCTGATAGTTTTCCCACACAAATGCCTTCGATGCAGATTTCGCCCCAAAGACCCATTGTTTTCAAATTCAATTCAGCATCTCTGATACTAATTGATTGTGCCCCTAGTGGAAATCCCGAAGGGAAACGTCCGTCATTATCTGCTTTTAGGATAGAAACTGCCGAGTCGATGCTACATTCGGTAAGTCCATAACTGTTGAAAAAGCCTATATTTTCAAATTTATTTTGCTGAATTAGCTCGTAAAATCCTGTTTGAATAGGCTCTGAACCGCAAATGATTGCCTTGATTCCGGAAAAATCGCTCAGTACAGGCAATAGATAAGTTAAAAAAGATGGCGTCGATTCGAAATGACTAACCCGATATTTTCTGATAAGTCGGTCAATTTGCTGCGCATCCAGTCTTTCAGATTCATTGGCAAGCAGCATCGTTTCTCCACTCAAAATACTTCGAAGCAAATCGCCGAAAAAAACATCAAAACGCTGATCGGCCAGGCAAAGATGAACACTATCGCTTGTTTTGTAAACATTTTTCCAGTCGGGAATCAGGCTGCAAAGTGCATCGAATGAGATATGTATCGTTTTTTGTTCGCCACTTGTACCGCTGCTTTTGGCAACATAGGCTGTTTTGAATTTTTCAGTTTCTGTTTCAGCCTTTATTTCCTGATAAGTGACAGCTATTCCATTTTTCCAGGCGGCCAGTAATTCAATGATGCTTTCGGCTCTTCTTTCTGGTTTTAAGGCTTGTAGCGTCAAATCCTTAGAAAAAACGAAGGAGTCAATTTTTGACTTAATTTCTGCAAAGGTCCAGCTTATGTCATTGCATATCAATGCTGTTTTATTAGGATCGGCATTGTCGAAATCTTGCCAGAAATCATTTAGCTCTTTTGAATTGTGCAGAAGCTGAGCCGACTTTTTGACCGTTCTTTTATCTTGTGTTGAAAGGGCATCTGCTGTGATTTTTCGAATGATCGTTCTCAGTACCGATTTCCAATATGTTTCCGAAGCCATATCGATGCGATAATCCAAATGAAGCATCATGCTATTATCATCATATTCAAGCAGATGTACGCTGATGATGTTGTCATCGACAGTAGAAGCTTCGAAAGTAAATTTCGAATCAAAATCATCTTCAACACGATATGCTTCTTTCTGATAGGAAAAAAGCACATTGAATGCCAAGGGCAGGGAGTGATCTCTCAAATAATCGAGTAGGGGATAGTCCTGAAAACGAAACAATTGCATAATTTTTTGCTGCATTGTCATCGTCTTGTCCTCAGATAATGGTAAAAAATTCACCAGGGTCGGAAATGCATTTTTCTGATGTCCATTTCTTCGATTGCGCAGCGCAATGCCTGCTTTCAAAGGAATTTCGAGGTCTTTTTCACAGGTATTTAATTCATCATCCAAATATTGAAGGAGCATTGCCATTAGGCTGCTGCCTCTTTGCTCGGCTATTGTATTCAGATGCTTTTTAATCCTTGCATTGAACTTTACAGAAATTCTTCTGATGCTTCCAATGCCTAGGTCTGTCCTCAGTATTTTTTGATTTGAATGTTGCAATCCTTTACTGTAGCTCAATTCGGGAAAAAGTGCCGCAGTTTCGAAACTTCCTTTTTGATATTGATTGAAAACTGCATCCCAGAAAAGGTTAAAAGAATGAGCATCGGCCAAACAGTGGTGCAGGTAAAGGTAGAGTCGGATGTTTTGGCTTTTTTCATCTTTAATGAGCTGAACCGCCCAAAGATTTCGGTCAACAGCAATTTCTGGAACAAACTTGTATGTTTCAAAACGTCCATTCCAGTTTTTGTTAATCACCCAACTACTCTGATCCTTATCCACAGAAAGATAAGGCCATTCCGATTTTTCCAGCACCGTTTGTATCGATTGCCAAAATCTTTCATAATCGGCGCCAATCAATTCCGCATTGCCTTTCAATATATTTGAAGCAGCATTGCCAAAATTTATTTCACGGTTGAAAAAAAGTAACTGATATGGATTGAGAAGAGACATATTTTAAAACTCGAAATTTAGTTCGTTCCAGATTTTGGGAATTTCATAATGACTGCAATTGGCAATCGACTGTATTTTGAGTTCAGCGCTGCTGAAACGCTGCCATTTCAGAAAGTCAGCTAACGCAAAGCCCTGCGCGCAGTAAAAAACTTCAATTGGGCAGCTGACAAAACCCTGTTGTTGATAGGCTTCTATCAGCGATTCGTGTGCCCTAAGGTAATCAATTATCCGATTATAATCCATTGCATCGGCGGCAATTTGTCGGGCAATTTCCATAAGTTCTCCTTTAAGATCTACTTTCTGAACAATTTTGCCGTACTCGGGCTGTGCAGTTTTATCAAGGATAATCAGTTTTTTAACCTTTACATTATTGTCCTCGAGCCATTTTGCCATTTCGAAAGCAGTGAGACCCCCCATTGAGTATCCTAGCACCATTACTTCTTCCGGCAGTTCGCCCAAGGCAATGCGCTCACCTAGCAGCATTCGGGCAATTTCTTCAATACTTTTGCAGCGCTGCTCTCCCATAGCTGCAGGATAACTGAAGGCATAACTATGCCAATCCTCTGGCAGATTCAGGCTGTTAAAAATAAAACCAAAGCCCATAATTGGCGGCAAAAGCCATAGTTCCTTCCTGCTATTGCCTTCTTTAAGTTTC
>JBIPOO010000222.1:0-6545 GCA_044379045.1 Saprospira sp. | reverse complement strand
ACCGAAGATGAAATTAAAATTTTAACCTGTTGGAAAGAAGCAGGCTTTCCCGAGAATTAAAGTAACCTAAAAAACTAATCCAATGAAAATTATAAAATTGCTGACAGCAGTGTTCTCTTGCATTGCCCTAAATAGCTCAGCACAATCCGAAAATGTATACCACACTTTTACTTCAACCAGAATCGTCAACAGCCAATCGACCGAAACAGTAAAAGAAGGTTATCTCGATATCAGAATTACCCACCGATTTGGCGATTTTATGCGTGATTGGAAAGTGGAAAACAGTTGGGGAAATCTATTCGGGCTTGAAGAAGCTGCAGATGTCATGGTGGGATTTGAATACGGCATTAAAAACAACCTGACCGCAGGTATAAGCCGCACCAAGGGAGGATCAGATATGCGTCAGCTCATGCACGGTTTGTTAAAATACCGTCCGCTTACTCAAACAGTTGATAACAGTATTCCTTTCAGCTTGGCAATTGTTGGTACAGCTAGTTGGGCCACAATGAAGAAAACAGATTTCGATCCATATAATCCGGTCCTCACGAGTTTGACTACTTGCGAAACCTGTGGTGGTTTTTTTGCTAACCGCTGGAGATATGCTTTGGAACTTCACCTTGCCAGGAAATTCAGTTCGCGTTTTTCTTTGCAGCTCTCTCCTATGCTCACTTGGAGAAACATTGTTAAAAACGGAGAAAAAAATGCACTTTTCTCAGCCAATGCCGGTGCAAGAATAAAACTGACCAAAGGTATGGCACTGATGCTCGATGCAAATCTGCCATTTTCAAATACCTACTGGGGTAAGAACCGAAGATATGAAATACCTATTGGCGTAGGATTTGAATTTGAAACAGCCGGACACAGCTTCCAGGTTAATTTTACCAATTCAAAAGGTATTGTTGGCACAGACTATATTTCAGATACATCAGCTGATTGGCTGAAAGGTCAATTCCGTCTCGGTTTTACCATCAGTAGACTGGTTAAAGTTAAGAAAACAGTTCCCGAAAACTAATCCAAATATCATACTATGAAACTAAGAAAAACATTGCTGCTAACAGCAGCTATTGCCATAGTAATCGGTTTTGGAGCCATGACTTTGCCAGAATCGAAAGAAAATATTTCAGATTTTGGGGACGACACCCCTGTATGGGAGCTTTTGGAAAAATTGGGCATGAACGGCGCACCAAGAGCAAAATCATCAACAGAAGCTTCTGCTGAAAATGGGGCAGAATTTGTTCACAAGGGTTACAGCAAAAAAAATGGTAAAAAAACAGCAAAATTGAGTAAGTTTTATGTTTGTACTACCTGCCATAATGTTGTAAAAGAATTTGAAGACCCCTCGAAAATAAGCGCTTCCGATCGATTGGATTATGCTATGAAAACAGGAATTCCTTACCTTCAGGCTTCGAGCTTTTATGGTATCGTAAACAGAAACAGTTTCTTTAATGGCGATTACAGAAAGCAATTTGAAAAAAATCCTGAAATTGGAAAAGCCTCCGGCGATTTGCGTGAAGCAATCAAATTCTGCAATAAAAATTTTGCTCAAAGTCGCGATTTGGAAGCTTGGGAATTGGAATCAATCCTCTCCTATTTTTGGACGCTACAATTTAAGGTGTCGGACCTAAAGCTGAGCCAGACAGATAAGACACAAATTGAAAAATCTTTACAGTCTGAAAGTGCCAAAGCATCTGCGATTAGTTTTATTCAATCGAAATATGCGTTGGCCATGCCTGCCACTATTTTGAAAATTCCTCATTTCAAAGCTCCTGATGAAAGTGCCTATAAGGACAGCAGAAGACTAAAAGAAGGTAAAGCTATCTTTGAACAGTCATGTCTGCATTGCCATTTGAATAAAAAATATTCTTTTTTCAGTTTGGAAAATGAGTTACTAACCTTCAAAGCAATGGAAAAGGCTACTCGTACTCAAAACTATATTTTTTCGATGTACTACCTTACAAGAGAAGGTCTGCCGCCGCGTATGGGCCACAAATCGGCAATGCCGCTATTTACAGCTGAAAAGCTTAGTCCAGAACAATTGGAAAGTTTATACTTGTATGTGAGTGCACGGGCCAAGAAAATCTACAAAGAGCAATAGCATTATTTTCGATACAAAACATCTGCCATTAAAAGGTATAAATGCTCGCTGTTTTCTAAATTGAAGGTGCATGGATTTGAATACAAAATTGCTGTACCAGCTTTAATTTCGAGGCTTGTATTGTCTAAACTAAGTGTCATTTGTTTTTTGCTGCCATTTATAAAAATCAAGACTCTGTAGAAAATTTTCTCTTTTCGGCTTCTTGTCAAATCTTCAGGATTAAAAAGCTGAAAACCGCGTCCAAATCGATATAATCTTAAATAATCGTCTACTCCCGAAAGTCTTCCGTAGGAATTTTCCTGCGGAAGATTTTCTTTTATTTTATCTAAAATAGCATCGGCCATTTTTTGATCTTCAAAAACTAGCCTACTGTCATTTCCTCTTTCCCAAATTGGTTTTGCCCCCAGATGACAAAAAGATTGGGAATCGGCCCATTCGATGAGTCCATGGCAGAAAGATTTGCTGTAAAAGTTATCGAAGATGAGTTGCATTCGTTTGTATTTGATACAAAGATAGCGTTTTGTAGGCGATTTAAAGGTAGTTAGGTACTTTAGTATTTATTTCTATAATTTTTATGAAGTGAATTTTAAGTCCGGTTAATAGAATTCAATTTCTCGTTCGATAATGTATTTTGGGATATGGTTTTTATACTCAATTTTTTTAATCCAGTTGCCTTTTTTATCGAACTCGTATGTAAAATTTTTAACTGTTTCTAGACCGTTATCAATTTCAATTTCTTGTATGAGATTGTTTTTTTCGTCATATTTTTTATGGAATACAAGATGTACATTTTGATTTTCGATAACAGCAATTCTTTCAATTTCATTTCCATTCATATCATATTTCATTGTCCATCTTCCAATGACACTCTCACTAGAATTATAACTTTTAATTCCTGAAATATTACCCATATCATCATATTTATTTATCATTCTTTGAAAAATTGTTCCGTCAGAATCGTAGTTAATTTCTTCGATTTCGTTTTCGTTATCGTCATATATATTTTTACGAATGAGTGTTCCATTAGAATATCTTTTTTCCTCAATTAAATTATCCCTTTTATTGTATTTTGATATTTTTTTTATAATTATGGAACCATCAGAATTGCAATAGTCCACTTCAAAATTATTTCCTCTATGATTATATTTATGTATGTCTACACTAAGTATGCCACCGCCGGCATTGTACCAAGTGTTTACTTCAATTTTATTATCATCACTTAATTTATATACAAATTTCGATTCTCCGAAATCCATTACCAAGAGATACCCAAATTCATTAAATATAAATTCTGTTGAATCAATTTTTGTTTCTTTTTCTATGATGCCAAATTTATCTTTAACATGGTATCGTATTTCTTTTAGTTTTTTAACTTCTCCATTTAGTCTAAACCCTTCCCAATCATTTTTCTCTTTTTTATTGGAAAAACTCACTGAAAAAAAACATAACGCAATTATTCCAAAAAATTTAACTTGAGATTTGAATACATTTTTTGCAACTTTCATAATAGGGATTTTAAAATTCTTCACTAAAAAATAAATCATCCAGACCGTATAGAATGTTAACTGCAAAATAATATTTTTATTTTTTAAGATCTCGTTTTTTAATCAAAATGCACTTGAATTTTTATTGAATACAAAAGTTTAATGCAGTGATGACAAGTCCAAAAAAAATCAAAAATATAACTTTTTTAATAACATTTACAACTCTTTTAATTATTTTGATGATACAAATTTCTACTTTTTTGAAAATTCTAAAAAAATGTAGTATTTTAGCCTTGAAAATAATTTTGAATGGAAAGTTTACTGAGTTTACTGGAAGATAACGAAGATGCACCCGGCAGAAAAAGAACCTATGTCGATGTCATTTTGCCGCTTCCTTTGGAAAAGTTATATACCTACTCTGTCCCCTTACACCTAATATCCCTTGTAAAGCCGGGTATTAGGGTGGAGGTTCATCTAGCAAGTCAGGGATTATACTCAGGAATTATTAAGCGTGTTCATCAGGACGAAAAAGAAATAAAAACCAAACCAATATTATCGGTTTTAGACGAATCTGCAATTATCAGCGAAAAACAATTCAGACTTTGGGATTGGATTGCCGATTATTACTGCTGTTACTTGGGAGAGGTAATGCAGGCGGCTCTACCGGCCGGACTAAAATTGAGCGGTGAAAGCAAACTAAAGATTAATGAGGATTTTCCGGAGGAGCATCTTGAATTGGAAGCAGCTAATCTCAACCAAAAAG
Organism: Saprospira sp.; assembly: GCA_044379045.1. GTDB lineage: Bacteria > Bacteroidota > Bacteroidia > Chitinophagales > Saprospiraceae > Saprospira. Next base: position 2,203 of record JBIPOO010000222.1, on the reverse strand, counting down.
AAATAAGGATATTAGAACTTATGTTCAAGTATCGAGAGTTGAGCCTGGAAGATCTGCAAAAACTCCTTAATCAGAAATCAGTCCAGCAATTACTGAAACCACTAATTGAAAGGGGCATACTACTTTTAAGTGAAGAACTTGAAGAGCGATACAAGCCAAAAAAAATAGCCATGCTGCGCTTTGCAGAACCTTACAACCCGGCAGATTCTGACAGTATGAAAAAGGCCTTTGAACTGGCAGGAAGGTCGAATCGACAAATGGAGGTACTGCTTGCCACGATTCAGATACTTAGAGAAAAATCTGAAATCAGCCGAAAGGAGCTCAGCGAAAAGGCCTCGGCAGATAGTACTGTGCTCAAAAAATTACAAGAAAAAGGAATTTTCGAATTTTACGAAAAAGAAATTTCAAGAATTGATTCAAACAAAAGTATCAGTTCAGGCAATTTTCAACTTTCACAGGAGCAGCAAGATACATTCGAAGCGATCAATAAAAGCTTCGAAACAAAAAATACTGTTCTGCTGCACGGGGTAACCGGTAGCGGCAAAACACAGGTTTTTGTGGAATTGATGGAGCAATGTATCCGTGAAGGCAAACAGGTATTGTATCTTTTACCAGAAATCGCCCTTACCGCTCAGATTGTGGGTCGCCTGCAAAAACATTTTAGTGACCGTATACAGGTCTATCATTCAAAATTTAACCGAAACGAGCGAGTTGAAATCTGGAAATCGGTGCAAAATTCTGCCAATATAATTTTAGGTGCGAGGTCTGCCCTTTTTCTGCCTTTTAAGAATCTGGGACTCATCATTGTAGATGAAGAGCACGATAGCTCATATAAGCAACAAGATCCTTCGCCACGCTACCATGCAAGAGATGCTGCTATTTTTCTTGCCTCTCTTTTCAATGCAAAAACCTTATTGGGCACTGCAACTCCTTCGCTCGAATCGATGCGCAATGTGCAGGAGGGCAAATACGGATTTGCTTCTATGACAAAAAGGTATGGTGAAATTGCCCTACCTCAAATTCTGATTGTAGATGCGGCCGAGGAGCATCGGCAAAAAAGGATGAAATCGCATTTTACCCAACAATTACTCGATGCCATTGCAGAAACAATAGCTTCGGGCGAACAGGTAATTCTTTTTCAAAACAGAAGGGGCTATGCGCCCATTTACCAATGCAGCGATTGTGGCTGGACTGCAGAGTGTAGCGATTGCGACGTGAGTATGACTTATCACAAACTGAGCAATAGCCTGCATTGTCACTACTGTGCCAACAGGCAGGTAATGCCAAAAAAATGTCCTACCTGCAACTCTGTCGACATCAAAATAAAAGGATTCGGCACCGAAAAAATTGAGGATGATCTCAAAATTTACTTCCCCGAAATGAATGTAATGAGGATGGATTGGGACAGTGTAAAAGGTCGCGATGGCGTAGACCGAATCATTCACAGTTTCGAGACAGGTGAAACCGAAATACTTGTGGGTACACAGATGATCAGTAAGGGGCTCGATTTCGACAATGTTGGCCTGGTGGGTGTTTTGAGCGCCGATCAATTATTGCATTTTCCCGATTTTAGGGCGTCGGAAAGAACCTATCAGCTTATTACTCAGGTGGCAGGCCGCGCAGGACGCAAAAAGAAACAGGGCAGTGTAATTGTTCAGGCTCATAACCTGAAACACCCTGTGCTAATGGAAATTTTAGCGCAAAACTTCGAAAATTACCTTTCAAGAGAATTGAAAGAACGAAATGATTTTCAATATCCTCCATTCAAACGCCTCATTCATATTCAATTGAGACACAAAAAAAGCAACATCCTTGAAGATGCTGCTATTTTTGTCGCCAACAGGCTCAAAGCTGGCCTGGGAGATCGTGTTCTTGGACCTGCAGTGCCAGGCATATCGAGAATTCGTTCTTATTATCTAATGGATTTTTTGATTAAAATGGGTTTACATTCGGTCGGACTAAACGAAGCCAAAAAACTTATCAGAAATATTCAACAGGAGCTTAAATCTGTAAAAAACCTTTCTGGCACCAGAATGGTGATTGATGTAGATCCTTACTAAATAAACATCAGATTGGTTTTTAATTGCTCATTCATGGCATAAATGTCCTGACCTTTTGTCGAAAGATAAAGATAGTTGCCATTCAAATCTATTGAGTAACTGAGCATATACACCCCGTTCTCGTAACTCTCGAGATTTGCTAC
>JBIPOO010000042.1:0-21284 GCA_044379045.1 Saprospira sp. | reverse complement strand
AAGGTAAGAAACTCAACCCTGCAGTCTTTGTCTACTATGCTGAGATAACACTCCTCAATGGAGACACAGTAACAAGAAAGGGAGATGTAACGTTGATAAGGTAAGAAAGATAATCAGAAGGTAGAAGCTAGAATAATCAAACTTCTACCTTCTGATTTTTAAATTTCATATCAGGAACATTAGTTACCATATTAGGGCCTATACCATCTTCAGTAAAAATTTTAGTGGGATAAAAGGAGAAAAAATCTATCGGTTTTTCAGCAACATCAACGGGTTCAAGAATCAGTAACAGAAACATGCAGTGACTATAACTCGACTCCTAAGTGCTCGTGCAATTTATTACCTTACTTTTTTGGCATCTCCAGCCGAAACTGATAAATGGAACATAAAATCCACATTCAGTAGTAAATAAGCCATATCGAAGATATCTGTGTTTTAACCTTACATAAAATCCTGGAATTTGAGGAAATAAAAAAGGCTCTGGAACAAAATGCCGCAGAACCTTCGAATCTAGCTTTAACCTTATTCTTAGCAACTAAAATGCCTTATTTTCGCACTTTTCTATCTGAGGACAAACATAGGAGGCGCAAAGAACGTACTAGTTCTACATTACGCAAAGATGCGCAAAGCTGATATACCTTGTGTAATAATTGCACACAGAGTAAAAGAGAACATCCTTGGCTATTTCACGCTGAGGCGCAAAGAACGTACTAGTTCTACATTACGCAAAGAAGCGCAAAGCCGATGATTGTGGTGAAATAATTGCACACTGAGAAAAAGAGAACGCACTAGTTTTGCATCTCGCAAAGAGGCGCAAAGCTGATGTAACTTGTGTAATAATTGCACACAGAGTAAAAGAGAACATCCTTGGCTATTTCACGCAAAGGCACAAAGACCGAACTTGTGGATAAAATCCCATAAAGTGAAAAGAAAAAAATCCGAAGGCTTTTGACCAACCCCATCGGGGTTAAATATTGGTAACAGTCACTACAGTGACTGTGACCCGACCCCGTTAGGTGGTCGTACACATAACTGCCGTTAATTCCTTTCATCAGCAGCGGAATTAAATTACCGCGCTCCTCTGCTATTGTTTTTTTACAAAGATTAAAACCGTTTGGAATCTCGTCAGCATGACACGAGACGAATCTACAAGACATACAGGTATTAACAGCTTAAAATCTTACTTCTGATATCTGACAATCCAAAAAAAACAAAAACTGACGCAGGTCATCCTTCCTTTGGTTTTCAGTCATTGAATTGGGGGTAACAGCGGCCTACCTTTGTATCATCAATAATTGAAACGGGAATTAAATAACTATTGAAAATTAAAATAAAATTTTTTCACAATATATTTTTTGTCAGCTGTTTAAGCTTGTTTTAATTGAGAAAATAAAAAAATTTAAAAATTGACTCAGATCATATTCAACACGGGTACAGGTCATAAAAATCGAAAAACAACACCAATATCTTTGTAACATCAAATAATCAAAACGAATTTAAAAAATCAATAAAATATCAAACGTCATGAAAAAGTTATTCATCCTCACAATCGCAATCACAGCTTCTTTACTTTTTGTTCAGTGCAAAAAAACTGAAGTACTCACAGAAGAAATTATTACGACTGAAAAGTCATTGACTGGAAATGTACTTGAAGGTACTAACTGGGAAGTGCTCTCTGTAGTATCAGTTCCAAAAAATGTGAACATTAGCTTCACTGTGAAGCATCCAAAAATGAATTTCTTCAACGATTATATCGAAATGAAATTGGGTCGAGATATCTGCAGTAAGCACTATTTATTTGCAACTGACAATATCACTGTTGATTTCGCAAGCTGCGCCATCACAAATCCAAATCATCAAGCTTTGTCTGACCTACTCGAAGGCGATTTCCAGTACATCATCTCTGACAATGGAAATGAAATGATCCTTAAAAATAACTCAGAAACTGAAATCGTACTGCGCAGAGTTGCTCAATTGGGCACTACAACTCCGGTTGCTGCTACTATTCCAATTAACACAATTGTTCAATAAATTTTATAAAACTAAATTCAAACATCTGAGCCACGCCGAAAGGGGTGGCTTTTTTGTAATATGATTTTTTGAAGATTTGGGGAGATGGAAAAATACTTCCGCTAAAAATCAAGCATCAGAGATTTACAACAATGTATTATGAGAAAAAATCTGAGACTATCTAAACCAAAAAATTAAATAATTCCAGATTATCATTGAGATATTCGCCAAAAAACTGCCTTTCTTTCATGCGCTGCAGCATTGGTTGAAAATCCTCTTTTCGCTTAAGTTCAATGCCCACTATGGCCGGACCCTTCTCACGGCTTGTTTTCTTTGAATATTCAAAATGTACAATGTCGTCGTCGGGCCCCAAAACTTCAGCGACAAATTCTTTTAATGCACCAGCCCTTTGCGGAAAACGCACCATGAAATAATGTTTGAGTCCCTCATAGAGCAGCGAGCGCTCGCGGATTTCTTCAGTTCTTGAAATATCGTTGTTGCTGCCCGAAACTATACAGACTACATTTTTACCTTTCAACTCGGGGCCTAGTTGTTCCAGCGCAGCAATGCTCAAAGCACCAGCAGGCTCCACTACAATGGCATCGAGGTTGTAAAGTTCCAGTATGGTAGAACAGACCTTGCCTTCGGGAACAGTTACCACTCTGTCGATACAGTTGCGGCAGATATCGAAATTTAGATTACCGATTTTTTTAACAGCAGCCCCATCTACAAATTTGTCAATCTGCTCGAGTGCTGCATTGGTTCCCTGCTGCAGTGCGAAGCTGTAAGATGCTGCACCTTGAGGTTCGACGGCAATGATTTTCGTTTGAGGACTCAATTGTTTAAAAACTGCTGAAACACCTGCGGCAAGTCCACCTCCGCCAATTGGCAGGATGAGAATGTCCACCGGATTTTTCGAATGTTCCATAATTTCAAGACCTACTGTAGCCTGACCCTCAATCACTTTTTCATCATCGAAGGGATGGATAAATACAAGACCGTTTGCATTGCCAAATTTGACTGCGGCAGCGTAGGCGTCATCAAAGGTGTCGCCCTCCAAAACAACATCTACCCATTCCTTGCCGAAAAAAGCTACCTGATTTACTTTTTGTTTTGGCGTAGGCAGTGGCATATAAATTTTTCCTCTGATGCCTAGTTTTCGGCAGGCATAAGCTAGGCCCTGAGCGTGATTGCCTGCGCTAGCACAGATAACGCCGCTTCTTTTTTCGCTTTCGCTCAGGCTGCTGATTTTATTAAAAGCCCCTCTGATCTTATAGGAACGCACAGTCTGCAGGTCTTCTCTTTTGAAATGAATGGTCGCTGCGTATTTTTCCGAACCCAGGATGTTATAGGTCAGAGGGGTGATATTGGCTACTTCTTTCAGTTTCTGTGCAGCCGCTTTTACTTTTTCAATTTCAGGGAAATAGCTCATTTTAAGGTCTTAATTGTCTGACAGCTTTGCCGGTAAGCCACATTTCTGATTCACGGATTTCCTTCAGTTCGGCTTCGAGTTTCACGCGGTAATCGGGTTGTGAATTGGAATCGATGGAGCGTTGTGCCTCATTTCCCGAGATAACAGCATCGTACAATTCCTCGAAAACAGGCGCAACTGCATCTCTGAATTTGTTTTTCCAGTCGAGGGCACCACGTTGTGCGGTAGTTGAGGTGTTTGCAAACATCCAGTCCATTCCCTTTTCGGCGATAAGTGGCATCAGCGATTGTGTGAGTTCCTCTACTGTCTCGTTAAATGCCTCCGAAGGACTATGCCCTCTTTTGCGCAGCAGGTTGTACTGAGCTTCCATAATGCCGGCAATTGCACCCATAAGTGTTCCGCGTTCTCCGGTGAGGTCGGAATACACCTCATTTCTGAAATTTGTTTCGAACAAATAGCCCGAACCGATGGCTATGCCCAGGGCCATAGCTTTTTCGGCAGATTTTCCTGTGTAATCCTGATAAACTGCATAGGAAGAATTAATGCCCTTGCCCTCGACAAAGAGTCTTCTCAAAGAAGTGCCCGAACCTTTTGGTGCAACAAGAATTACATCCACATCGGCAGGCGGAATGATCCCGCTTCGCTCATTAAACGTAATGCCGAAGCCATGAGAAAAATAAAGGGTTTTGCCTTGGCTCAGATGTTTTTTAACAGTTGGCCAGGCCTGGATTTGACCAGCATCGGAAAGTAAATACTGGATAATACTAGCCTTTTCGAGCGCTTCTTCCAATTCAAAAAGATTTTTTCCGGGAACCCAGCCATCTCTGACTGCCTTATCCCATGAAAGTCCGCCTCTGCGCTGTCCGATGATGACATTAATGCCATTGTCGCGCATATTCAGTGATTGTCCGGGGCCTTGCACGCCATAACCGATTACGGCAATTGTTTCGTTTTTCAATAGTTCCTGCGCTTTTGCAAGCGGAAATTCGTCGCGGGTAACAACATTTTCGAGTACGCCGCCAAAATTGATTTGTGCCATTTTTTTTTAAGATTATCAGATTATAGATAGTCAGATTGTCAGACTCGTCTTTTGGATAAGATCAGATTTTCAGACTTTTTTAATTGAGTTTTTTGAAATTAGAAGGTAGAAATTTTGTATCAGGTATCAGGTACCAGGTATCAGGTACTGTTCACTTCGCAGTGTTTGACTCTAGCTCCTCTGTACTGGTTCCTAGCCATTTTTTAGTTTAAAAAAGAATCAAGTGTAGCCATAGGTTTTGTAACTGCGACCCTTCCCGATCTTACAAATTCGAGCAGTCCAAGGGGTTGCAATAGTTCAAGCAGTTCCTGTGTTTCCTTGCGGTGCCCGGTTTTTTCCAATACCAGAAACTCCTTTTCTATGGAAATGATTCTAATGTTGTGTTTACGAATGAGCCCTTCGAAAAAGCCAAGTTCCTGCGTGATCGATGCCGGCAGTTTGTACAAAGCAATTTCCTGATAAACCGTTTCCTCCTCTTCGTGGAAAAATGCTTTGAGCACATCCACCTGTTTTTCAATCTGTTTGACAAGTTTTTCCACAGCATGTTCGGTTTCTGTCACTACAATGGTGTAGCGATGTATGCCATCAATTTCCGATTCGGAAGCGGCAATACTGTCGATATTAATATGTTGTCTGGTGAACATGGCGGTGATGCGATTGAGCAATCCGACCTTGTTTTCCGTAAAAACGGAGAGTGTGTATGTTTTTTTTGACATGATTTTTCTGTTTTCAGTTCTCTAATTATTCCGGACCCAATTTTACCTCCGAAACCGAAGCACCCGTTGGAACCATTGGAAATACATTGTCTTCTTTTCCAACCATTACCTCGAGCAGAAAACTCGCCGGATGTTCAAGCATTTCTATTACAGCTGCTTCAAGATTAACCCTTTCGCGAACCGTTTTTCCTTCGATTCCATATCCTTTGGCAATCTGTACAAAATTGGGATTCGACATTTCGGTGAAGGAATATCTTTTTTCGAAAAACAGTTCCTGCCACTGTCTTACCATGCCCAGAAATTCATTGTTGAGGATGAGGATTTTGACATTGGCACCCGTTTGAAATAAGGTTCCCAATTCCTGAATGGTCATCTGAAAACCACCATCGCCAATAACGGCAACAACAGTTTTATCGGGTGCGCCGAGTTTGGCTCCCAATGCCGCAGGCAGACAAAAACCCATAGTGCCAAGTCCACCCGAGGTGATCTTACTGCGGGTATTTTTAAATTTGGCATAGCGGCAGGTCACCATCTGATGCTGTCCTACGTCCGTTACCACAATTGCCTCGCCAGCTGTTCGTTCATTCACCACCCTTATGACCTCAGCCATACTGATTGGTCCCTCGCCGGGATACAAATCTTTCTGCTGTACCTTTTCAATTTCCTTAGCCTCGAGGCTTCTGAATTTTGCGAGCCATTCACTGTGGTTATTTTTGTCAACGGCATCAATCAGCATAGTCAGGCTTGCCTTGGCATCGCCCAATACAGCGACATCTGCTTTTACATTTTTATTGATTTCGGCTGGGTCGATATCGAAATGAATGATTTTTGCCTGCTTAGCGTATGAGTTCAAATTTCCAGTCACACGGTCATCGAATCGCATACCCACCGCAATGAGCAGGTCGCATTCGTTGGTGAGCACATTTGGTGCATAATTGCCGTGCATGCCAAGCATTCCAACATTGAGCGGATGAGCCGTCTCGAGTGCAGAGAGTCCCAAAATAGTCCATGCTGCAGGAATGCCCGTTTTCTCAATCAGGGTTTTCAATTCCAGCTCGGCACCTGAAAGGATAATGCCCTGACCAAAAATCAAAAAGGGCTTTTTAGCAGCATTGATAAGTGTTGCAGCTTCATTTACAGCATCGGGACTAAGCGTTGGGACAGGTTTGTAGCTTCTGATTTTGGTACATTTTTCATAGGTAAAATCAGCCAGTGCAAATTGGGCATCTTTTGTAATGTCAATGAGCACCGGGCCGGGTCTGCCACTCGAAGCGATATAAAAAGCCTTGGCCAGCACTTCGGGAATTTCCTCGGCATTGGTCACCTGAAAATTCCATTTTGTAACCGGCATAGAAATACTGATGATATCAATTTCCTGAAAAGCATCGGTACCCAATAACTGCGAAGCAACCTGTCCGGTAATGCAAACCAAGGGCGTTGAATCTATCATGGCATCGGCAATTCCTGTGATAAGATTGGTAGCACCAGGGCCCGATGTAGCAAAAACCACCCCTGTTTTTCCCGATGCGCGGGCATATCCTTGCGCAGCATGTATGGCGCCCTGCTCATGGCGCGAAAGCACATGATTTATTTCGGGATAATCGTACAAGGCATCATAAATGGGCATGATGGCTCCGCCCGGATATCCAAAGATATACTCGGTATTTTCTTCCTTCAGGCATTTGATAACAGCCTCGGCGCCACGTATTTTAGTGATAAGTTCAGTCATAATTATTTGAATTAAAACAGATTTGAATCGGTGACACAGCCCTCGGATGCAGAGGAAACCAAACGGGCATATTTGTACAAGGCACCCGAACTGACCTTTAATTTGGGGCAAACCCAAGCTGCCTTTCTTTGTAGCAGTGCCTCCTCGCTGACATGAAGTGTCAGCACATTGTTCACCGCATCGATACTAATCTCATCCCCATCTTCGACCAATGCCAATGGACCACCAGCCTGCGCTTCGGGAGATACATGCCCTACTACAAAGCCATGGCTGCCGCCCGAAAATCGTCCATCGGTAATCAGAGCCACATCATTTCCAAGCCCTTTGCCCATAATTGCCGATGTTGGTTTCAGCATTTCTGGCATACCGGGACCGCCCTTGGGACCTTCGTATCGGATCACCACCACATTGCCCTTTTTTACTTTGCCATTTCCGATTCCTTCAATCGCTTCGAACTCATCGTCGAAAACCACCGCTGGGCCTTTGAAAAACTCTCCTTCCTTTCCGGTAATTTTTGCAACTGAACCATCGGGAGCCAGATTGCCATATAGTATGCGCAGATGTCCGTCTTTTTTGAGCGGATTTTCCAAAGTTCTGATGACTTCCTGGCCCGCGCTGAGGGCTTTTACATCGGCCAGATTTTCGGCCAAAGTTTTGCCTGTAACCGTTAGACAATCACCATGCAGCAGGCCTTTTTCGAGTAGATATTTCATCACTGCAGGTACGGCTCCCACAGCATGCAGGTCTTCCATCAGGAAACGACCGCTGGGTTTGAGGTCACCCAAAAGCGGCACCTTGCTGCTAATACGCTGAAAATCATTGAGCCCCAGCTCCACATCTACCGATTTAGCCATGGCAATGAGGTGCATCACCGCATTGGTAGACCCGCCCAGCGCCACAACCACCGTGATGGCATTTTCAAAAGCTTTGGCGCTCATGATATCGCGTGGCTTGATATCTTTTTCGAGCAAATGGCGCATAGCGGCACCGAGCTGTGCACATTCAGCTGTTTTTTCGGGGCTGACTGCCGGATTGGAAGAACTGTAAGGGAGGCACATCCCCAATGCCTCAATGGCAGATGCCATAGTATTGGCGGTGTACATGCCACCGCAGGCGCCGGGTCCGGGACAGGAATTTTTAATTACGCCCTTATAATCTTCATCTGAGATTTTTCCGGCAAGTTTTTCACCCAAAGCTTCGAAAGCAGAAACGATATTAAGGGTTTTATTTTTATAACAGCCCGATGCAATACTGCCACCATAAAGCATGATGGAAGGTCTGTTGAGTCGCCCCATAGCAATAAGGGCGCCAGGCATATTTTTGTCACAACCTACTACCGCAACCAGGCCATCGTAGTAATGAGCACCCATCACAGCCTCGATAGAATCGGCAATGATTTCGCGAGAGAGTAGGGAATAACGCATGCCCTCGGTACCATTGGCAATGCCGTCGCTCACACCCATGCTATGAAAAATGAGTCCTACAAGGTCATTATCGCGGATGCTATGCTTAGCCTCGAGCGCAAGGGCATTTAGGTGCATGTTGCAGGTATTGCCTTCGTATCCGGTGCTTACAATGCCCACCATGGCTTTGTTGAGATCTTCCTCTGTAAGGCCTGTGCCATAAAGCATCGCCTGTGAGGCTGGTTGTGTGGGGTCTTGTGTGAGTATCCGGCTGTATTTGTTCAGCATATTTTTGTATAATTAGATCATTGGGTGATTGTGAACTGATTTTTCAACTACCAGTTGCTGATAGGCATCTGAAAGCTGATTACCGATGCTGTCTTCCCATTTCAGACGGAAGGCTTTGCCGTTTACAGATTGTATGCCTGCAACCTCGGCAGCAGTTCCTGTGAAAAAGGCTGAATCGGCAGCGAGCAGATCTTCCGTTTTGAATTGTCCCTCTACTACTTTGTAGCCCATCGATTCGGCTAATTCGATGATTGTTGCTCTGGTAATGCCCGGAAGGATATTGCCCAATGCAGGTGTGTAAAGGGTTTCGTCTTTTTCGAAGAAAAGATTGGCGCCGGAGCCCTCTGCCAGATATCCGTTCATGTCGAGCAGTAGTGCTTCGTCAAAGCCTTTGTGCTTGGCCTCGGTTGTGGCGAGAATCGAGTTGGTATAATGTCCGCTCACCTTAGCTTCGACATGACAAGACTTAGGATTGGGGCGCTCAAAAGAAGAAATCATCACATTGAGCAGTTTAGAACCGAGATAGCGGTCCCATTTCCAGGCGGCAATCAACACATTTGCATTTTCAACCGGCATGAGCGACATATTTGGTTCGGGGAAAATCAAAGGCCTGATATAGGCATCTTTGAGTCCGTTTTTCTCCAGGAGTTGGTAGCTGAGCTGTATGAGCGTATCTACACTGTAGTTGAATGGAATGTACATTTTTTTAGCAGAATATTCCAGCCTTTCATAGTGCTCGCGGGCCTTAAAAATGGAACACCCGTAATCGGTAGCATAGGCGCGAATGCCTTCGAAAACAGCATTTCCATAATGTAGTGTTTGTGCATAGACAGAAGTTTGCGCATCTTTGGCATTGATCCATTCTCCATTGTAAAAAACTACTGTTTCATCTGAATAGTAAGACATAAGCTTTGAAAATTTTATGGTAAAAGAAAAACGCCTTCCCCGTTTATCGAGGAAGGCGTCTGTTTTCTGCATTTTGGCAAAACACTAGCTGCTCATCCCCTTGGGACAAGTAATAATAATGCTGATAATTGGCATCATTGCTAGTGAGTGTTGAAGCATTTTATGATTATTAATTTGTGCTGTTTATTTCTAAATACAATGCAAAGGTATTTAGTTTTCAATCATTTAAAAATTTGAGCTAGAATTTTTTGGAAAGTACAAAAATTTATAAAGGACTAGTAAATTATTTTATATAATATTGATATTGATATAGTTGTAATTATTTTATTAGAATTTTAATGGCTAATACTAAGCTTTAAATCATATTTTAATTTATGACAAACTAAAAAATCTTTCTTATTTACCAATTGTTATTATCTCAATGAGATTATTGTTTTTATCGTACCATTTTCCCTCAACAAAATGACCATTTTTAAATTTGCCAACTAAATAATCCCCTTCATTGGCGTGCCTCTTTTTTACATCCATTGAAGAAATCAAATGAGATGAATTATATATGAGCTTACCTTCACCATTAGGTTTACCGTTTATCACATTTCCTACATAAGTGCCATAAGATAGTTTTAGAAATACGTACTCTTCCGGCATTCTGTATGCTTTAACATTATTCTCCTCCCAATAGACTTTTCTATCATCGCCAGTTTTTGCAATTTCTTCAGACTTATTAGTAGGTTTTTCTTTTTCCGGGCAACCATTTAAAGCTTCTACTCCATACTCATCGGGACATTTATCTTCCTTGTCAGGTATATTGTCTTTGTCACTATCATTCACTTTTGAAGAACAAAGGCAACCTTTGCACTCCCCCCTTTCATTGGGACATTCGTCTACATTATCATTATACCCATCGTTATCTGAATCTTTTTCGATATAATTATTTTCAATTACACTTTCAGTTGCTATTGAAGGCGATTCTAATGGTATCAATAAGAAAGTAAAACCTACTATAATAAACCCGAAAGTGATGAGAAATAATAACATAGTATTATTTCTTCTTTTTTGCATTTTATGGGTTTGTTTCTCAGATTCTTGTAAACTGATATTTTCTTGTTGACTTGAAATATATTTACTGTGCAATCCAATTTCTTCACCACTCGCAACCAGCCTAGTTTCAAGGTTCTTTAATTTTTCAATTTTTATTTTTTGTTCTATTTCATCTAATGTTTTTTCTAAATATTCATTTCGCTTTACAGAACTAATACTTTTTTTAGCTTCATTAAAAGAATGTTGTCTGATACCATTTATTAAAGCCTCTATCATCCTAACTTGTGCTGCAAAATCTGCATCCAATGCAATCCTTTCTTTAATTTCAACAGCCTCACTTGCACTTGTTTCGCCAAATAGATATGCTTCTATCTTCTCTATTTCATAATCTTTATTCATATTATTATTCAGTTTAATTTTGAATTAACTGCTTTTCTTAGATATTCCAAACAGTTATACTTTTTTTTCTTAGCATAGTTTTCAGAGAGATTGAATTCATCTGCAATTTCTCTGTGTGAAAGTTCATTGAAGTAATAGAGCTTAAGAATTTTTTTACAATCAGTATTATTAAACTCTTCCAAAACACTTAGTACGGTTTCCAATAAATCGTCCTCTGTATCTTCCAAATCAAAAATAGAATAGTCGAAATCAATATCAATTAGTTCAAGTTTCTCATCAAGTTTCTCATTTACTATTTTTCGGCCTAATCGTCTTAGCCATATATTTCTTGCGACAGAATAAATGTATACTTCAATTTTACAAGTCAATATAAAACATGGATTCTCAATTTTGTTAATTAAAACAGCCATTGCGTCCTGAAAAACATCTTTTGCGTCTTCACGGTTCCCCATGTTAAAAAGAATATATCTTGAAACTGGTTCAAAAGCAATTTTATAGACATAATCCCATGCTACAATATCGTTATTTCTTAATCTAATTAAAAGATCCTCCATATAGAATTATACATATTCAAATAATTCTCAAAAATAATAACTTGTAGTAAATAATAAATACTGTTCATAGCTATATATACACCAAGATATTAAAAGCAACCATTTAAACTTTTGATTTTTTAAATTTTATATCATTTACAGTTATAAAATTTTACCTATAAACAAGATTTTATAGCCTTTGACAAAACCATTTTTATATTTTTAAAAAAAGTTCCCAATAGGTGGTTCCTTTTTTAAATTACTAGCATATAAAGGTAAATGAACTTTTAAATTCATGTAAAAACTATTAAAAGCTAATAATTTAAAGAAATTATGAAAACTACTTTTTGCCTCTTAATTATTGTAATTGCCCTTATTACTTCTTCCTGTAGTAGCAAGTATGAACGATTTAAAATACAGGTAAAAACCAATAAATATGATCAGAGTTCCGATTATATCGATCAGTCTGCACGCGCGTTGAAGGTAGGAAATGAAAAAAGATACAGAAAAAGTAGCTCGAAGGCAAAATCGAACTGTCCATTTAAATATAAAACTTACCATAACGACGCAATTTTTTTCAGGCATAAAGGGATGTATAAAAGTGCAGAGATTGTCTCTGAAATTGCTTTAAAAAATGGTTTAGGGGAAGGTATAATTTTAGATACCATTTATTTCGAAGCTTCTCTGATAGCAGCTAAACAAAAAAAATATGATGAGGCTATAAGTTATCTAGATTTGATAAAATCACCCATTGCCAATAGTCAATATAACAAAGGGGTTTTTTCGCTTTACAATAAAAATTATAAACAAACGATTGAATTTCTTGATGAGAAGAATGACCAAAATAGTCTATGGGCATTAGCTCTCGCCTATTTTTTTGAAAAAAATTATGAAGAAGCATTTAAAAAACTTGAGGAATCAATTGATGTTAAATCAAATTCTGAAGTAATTCTTACAAAAGCAAAATTCTTATCAGAAACAGGTAAAAAAGAAGAAGCTGTAAAACTGCTCTATAAGCTAACAAAAATAAAAGAGACTAAAGATCGCGCAGAGAATTATCTAGTTAGTTTACTTATTTCCATAGATAAGTTTTCTGAAGCAAAAAAAATATTGCCCAATCCCTCAAAACAACCTAACTATGACAATAAAGTTTGCTGGGGATACATATATTTAAAGGAAAATAAATTTGATTCCTCATATCAGTTTTTTAAAAGTGCATTTATTTTAAATAAAAATGGTACTGAAGCTATCAATGGCTTAGGATATTCTTGTTTATATCAAAACAATTTAGAAGAGGCGGAGAAGTGGTTTAAAGTTGCTCTTGAAATTTCAAATAATAATATTTCTGCTTTTGAGGGTTTAGGTTTTGTTTTCTATGAAAATGGGAATTACGGCACCTCACTCCAATATTTTAACTCTGCTATATCTGTCTCTGGACTTAAAGAAATTTCATACAATGGCCTATTATGTACTGGCTACATTAATTATTATTTTAATCAGAAAGAGTCAGCAAAAAAAATATTAGCTGAGGCCATAAGTAAAAGTGAAAATAATGCTTGGTCTCGAGTTTACCTTGGTTATTGTTATTATGATGAGGGGGATTATGAGTTAGCGCTTTCTTGTTTCAACAAAGCATATGACCTTAGTCCTAGTAACGATATATTAAAATGTATTGGGATAACAGAAACCAGGCTTAATATGTCAGATAAAGCTATTAAACATTTAAATGAGGTTTTGTCTGAAGATTCTTTGAATGTTTTTGCACTAAACAGTTTAGCGTTTAGCTACAGTGAAAAGAGTATGCACGAAGAAGCAATTTTAACTATGTCAAAAGTTAGAAATCTTGCCCCTGATAATAGAGAATATCTTATAAATTCAGGGATGATTGAAACAAATTTTGCAAGCTTTTTCATTGATAAATCCCTAAATGATTCAGCCAAATATCATTTATCTAGAATGAATGAATTTTATACTATGGCATCATTTTTTGGTTACGATAATTCTGTTCTAAATATAAATAGGGGTTATGGCTATTGCATGACAGCAGATTATGATTCTGCATTAGTATTTTATAATAACGTAAACAATGCACATCTTGAAGCTTCAAAAATAAATAATATAGCCGTAACTAATGCTTTAAAAGGTGACCTACTACTTGCAAAAAGTCAATTCAAAGCTGCTGTTGAACATTTAGAAGAGGAATTTGACGAAAAAAATGATAATTTAAAAAAGTCAGTAAAAAATAACATTAAAATAACAGAATCGGATCAAAGTCTAAAAGACAGAAAGAAAAAGTACAATTCGAGTATTTACTACTATATAAATATTGAAATGCAAAAGCCATATTTTAAAGATCAATATAACTTTGATTATTTGGAAATAAAGCATAAGATGCCCGAAGAGACATATACAGATTTGATATACTATGATAACATTCTCTGTGATTGTGTTTATGAAACAAAAATAATTGTTATTGAAAAACCAAAACCGCCTGGAAGTAAAAAACAATGCCCTTTTAAAAAACATTAAAAACTTTACAATAATTTCATTAATCAAAAAACAAGTTCGGAATCATTTGAACTAAAGCTTTGTGCATTCAAATATTAAATTGGAAGTCCCCAAAAGGCTAAATAATAATTATTAAAAAGAATTATTATTAAATATTAAGAGCGACAAGAAAAACTATATATTTCATAATCAATTAAGTATACTTGTTTTGGGCAATGTCGTTTTTGAATCTATTTTGAGATTAGTGCAGTATAAATATATGTATTTATAACTCACCCCAGCAATTCAATCACATCCTCTGGCAAATAAATCTGATGCTCAATTTTCTCTTTTGGTCTTTTTTTAAGAAAAAGGCAGAGGATAATTATTTTGTTTTTTGTGAATGTAAGTTTCGATACCTTCTGCTCCAGTTCATAAATTAATTGCACAGCATTTTCATTTTCAGTCCATTTACATTCGCCAAACAAAAGGGCTTTTCCATCTGTTGATTCTGCTATTAGGTCAATTTCGATACGTTCGTTTTTTGAAACATTTCCCCACCATTTACGCGCTAAACCAAACATTTTTCAGGGTATTTTTAAACATATTTATGCAACAGTTTTTTATCAAATTTTCGGCAAAAGCGAAACTTATTATCATTCGCTGGCGCATGTCACGCATACGCTTAATCGGTGTAAATTTCGACAGCGCCGAAAGAAATATCACAGAGTATAAAGTTAAAAAAATCCTTCCGGGTGCTAATTTTTGACCTCTAACCTGTAGCAGTCAATTATTTTTAAAAGGGGCAATCAATTTGAATTTTGGAATTTCAACATTAAAAAGACTTTCATTGTCAAGCCTTTGCATCTGAAAATGCCCCTGCATAGTGCCCATATCTGTTACAAGGGGACAGCCCGAGACATATTGATAACTTTGCCCGGATTTTAAAACAGGCTGATCTCCCACCACGCCTTCTCCATCGACCTCACGCTCAACCCCGTTCGAATCCCAGATATGCCAGAACCGACGCAGCAATTGTACTGTGTGAGCACCCAGATTTTCGATATTGATACGATAGGCAAAGACATACTCATTTTTCAAAGGTTTTGAGTAGGTCGGTTGGTAAATGGTTTCGACAGTTACTTTTATATCATTCGTGATGGAAGTTTCCATAACTGAGTTTTTTCAGTCCTTCAAATCCTAAGTTGAGGAAGGTGTCAACAATATTTTCTGCATCATTCAACGCAGTTTCGAGATCATTGTTTACCAAGGTGACATCAAATTTTCTTTCATAAGTAAGTTCCTCTGTCGCACGGGCAATGCGCTTTCGCAAGCTCTCTTCATCTTCGGTTTTACGTGCCCTGAGTCTTTCGAATAAAATTTGGGGACTTGGCGGAGCGACAAAAACGGTGAGCGCCCTGTCTCCGTAGTATTTTTTGATGTTGACGGCACCCCTAACATCGATATCGAAAATTACATTTTTCCCAAGTGCAGTAAGCCTTTCTACCTCCGATTTGAGCGTTCCATAGAATTGATTTTCATAAACTTCTTCAAATTCTACAAATTCGCCAGCTGCTACTTTTCTTTTAAATTCAGCTGTGGATAAGAAATAATAATCTAGTCCATTTACTTCGCCGTAACGCTGCGTTCTCGTGCAGGCGGAAATGGAAAAAGCCAGATTCTCTCTCACTTTGAGTAAATGTTTTACTATGGTTGTTTTACCTGCACCTGAGGGAGCCGTAATAATTATGAGTTTAGGACTGTCCATTTTTTATTTAAGATGCTTTAAATTCGAAACGCAAAGATAGCTTTTTTTACAGCCCTGCAGTTCAAAAATTTGGAGCGCTTACAGAATATTTGCGAGTTGCTCCTTTACTTTATCGGCTTCATCTTTCATCATAACAACAATGCGCTGAATATCGGCAAAATTGGCCTTTGACCCGAGCGTATTTACCTCGCGCCCGATCTCTTGAATGATAAAATTCAATTTTTTCCCCTTGTCGAGACTGTCCTTTTTATCGGCACAGACCTGCTGAAAAAAGTTGCAATGCTGCAGCAGACGGGTTTTTTCTTCGGTGATATCCAGTTTGTCGAGATAATAAAGGATTTCCTGCTCGAAACGATTTTCATCCATTTTTCCGGCAGGAATAAACTGTTCGAAATTGCCACTGATGCGCTGCCTTACTTTTTCCATACGTTCTTTTTCGAAAGGTTCGACCTGTAAGAGCAGCGTAAGAATCGTATCAATACGCATTTTCATATCATTCATCAAAACCAGACCTTCCTGTTCGCGAAATGCATTTGTTTTTTTTACTGCCTCCATAATGAGCAGTTCCAGTTGCGCCCATTCATCCTCGCTTACATCGCCGTCGTTTTGTACAACAACACCAGGCAGTCGGGTGATTGTATAGAGCAAATCGCCTTTGTCCAGACCCATTTTGCCCGAAATTTCATTGAGCTGGTTAAAATAGGCCTCGAAAGTACTGGAATCGATTCTAAAATCTGAATTTGCACTGCCGCTCAGATGCATGCTGAAATCGACCTTACCTCTGATGAGTTCGTTGCCCAGTAGTCGGCGAAGTTCTATTTCTTTCGATTGGTAAAGCATTGGCAGCCTCACCCTCAGGTCGAAAGTCTTGCTGTTGATACTTTTAATTTCGACCGTAACGGTATAGTTATCAAAGCTTTTTTGTATTCGGCCATAGCCGGTCATCGAATGAAGCATATTCTGAAGGTATTAACTTATTAATGTCTGGCATAGCGGATTTTTAGCAGCATAGCCTTTGAGATGGTAAAAATAAGCGCTATGCATCAATAAATGTCAACTAAGGTCTTAAAACTTTTTTTTTAGATAAAAATCAGCTACTTTTGGCTCATTGAACAGTATCATTCATTTATTAAAATTATTTTATGAAAAACAGTTTGAATGTCTTTTTATTATTTTCAATGCTCTTTTTAACTGGTCTTGTCAGCGCTCAATCCGGCAAGAAAGTAAATATGAAAAAACCAGAAAGCGTTTCTCTGGCTTTCATGAAGCGTTTTATACAGTTTGAATTTGAATCTGCCAAGACGCTTACTACAGAAGAAAGCAAACAGTTATTTTCACTTTTAGAAATGGCTATGAACGGCATGGGTGAAGATGAAATGAAAAAAGCCAAAGAAGATGCAAAAATCAAAGCAAAAAATCTTACTAAAGCTACCTGTGTTATCAATAAAGATGAAGCAACCTGCACTTTCTGTTGTGATGAAAACAAACAACCAATTGCCGATTCTGAACTTAAAATGAAAAAAGTAAACGGCAAATGGTATGTGCATATGAGCAAAGAAGATATGATGAACGATCAGGAAAATTTAGAGGAAGCTCCTGTAGATGGTGAGTAAAATATTCTGAAGAATTCAACCTATTCCACTAGCTTTACAGCTGCCCTATTTGAAAATGCTCTTCTGATTTTTCTAATCAAAAGAGCATTTTTAATTATGATATTTTCAGATTTATCCTGAAATGTCTGATAGTTTTTACGCACAGAATAGTAAAATGTGTACTTTTAATTTTCAAAAATATTAGCGCTTTAGTAGTAATGCGAATCAAGGTTAGAAATTTATTAATTTCCTTGAATTACATCTATTTAAAATGTTGATAATTGATGTTTAACTTTATTTACCTTAGCGAAAACAGGTCACCCTTACAGGGCTTAAAAACTGCTTTTGCCTCTTTTTTCTAAGAACAAATTGCTCCGATGGAGCAAAAACGGCTCCGATAGGAGTCGAATGTTCTTAGAAAAAATTAGATTTAATTAGAAAAAAGCCACGTAGGGGTGACATGTAGTTGTTTTACAGCATTTTACAATAAATGTCATCTAGCTTTCAACCCTTGATTCGCATTAGTAATAATTTTTTTCAGAAATGCTGGTAATAACTTATAAGTTTGCAGTCAGTAATTCACAGCGCAAAAAATATAATTTTTTTGTAACTTTGCAGCGCTAAAGTGAATGACAAATCCTGACGCTTGAAGGCGTCTCAAATAATTTATATGAAAAAAGCACTGATTACCGGTATTAACGGTCAGGACGGATCTTATCTTGCCGAATTTCTACTCGAAAAAGGCTATCAGGTTTGGGGGATATTGAAAAGAAATTCAGTTTCTGAAAATCAGACCTACCGCTTGAATGACATTTACGGGCATCCGGAATTAAAATTGGAATATGCCGATCTGCTCGATATGGGTTCACTCATCAGGGTGCTTCAAATGTCTCAGCCCGATGAAATTTATAATCTTGCGGCGCAATCACATGTGCGCATTAGTTTTGATCAGCCTATTTACACGGCCGAAATTACCGGATTGGGCACACTCAGGCTACTAGAGGCAGTGCGCCTTACCTGCCCGCATTCGAGGGTTTATCAGGCAAGTTCATCCGAGATGTTTGGAAATAGTATCGATGCCGATGGTTTTCAGCGTGAAACGACTCCATTGAGTCCTGTTTCTCCATATGGATGCGCCAAAGTATTTTCATATCATATTTGTCGCAATTACCGCAATGCCTACGGTATGTTCATATCGAATGGCATTCTTTTCAATCACGAGTCACCTCGCCGTGGTTCAAACTTTGTAACGAACAAGGTTGCAAAAGAAGCAGTGCGCATCAAACTTGGATTATCCAAAAAACTCACCTTGGGTAACCTGAAAGCCACCCGCGACTGGGGACATGCTCGCGACTATGTACGCGCTATGTGGATGATGCTGCAACACAATAGTCCCGATGATTTTGTCTGTGCTACAGGCGTTTCTCATTCGGTTGAGTATCTGGTGGAATATGTTTTTGGTCGCCTCGATTTGGATATTCACGAATTTGTTGCCACCGATGAACGTTACATGCGACCCGAGGAATTGCACGATCTGAAAGGTGATAATTCAAAAGCAAAGGAAATCCTCGGCTGGGAACCTACCATCAGTTTCGAAGCGATGATGGACGAAATGGTGGAATACTGGCTCGATTATTATCGAAATCCGAAGCTAATTTGAAAGCAGAAGTCAGAAGTCAGAAGTCAGAAGTCAGAAGGTAGAAGTATGAAGTTATAAGGTAGAAGTTAGTCTCGTCTTTCGGACGAGAAGAAGTCGGAAATATGAAATAAGAATTTAGCAATCAGAAGTTAGCAATCAGAAGTTAGAATTTTCTACCTTCTAATTCTATAAAGTTCCCACGTCTTTAGTCTGATAATCTGACCTCTGACAATCTGAAAATCTAAAAAAATATGGCTAAACGACTCGTCACCGGCGGAACCGGAATGGTTGGAACCGCAATCAATGCCGATTTGAAAATCGGAAGAAAAGACTGTAATCTATGTGACTGGAATGAGGTAAATGCCTTTTTCGAAAAGCACAAGCCAGAGCAGGTAATTCATACCGCTGCTAAGGTCGGTGGCGTCTGGGCCAATATGCATCAGAAGGGTGATTTTTTTCGGGAAAATATCCTAATGAACACCTTTATCATCGATGCAGCAAGGTTGCATGGTGTAAAAAAATTAGTAGCATTTTTGTCCACCTGCGTTTTTCCCGATAAGGTGGAATACCCTTTGAATCCAGAAAAAATTCATCTGGGGCCGCCACATCATTCAAACGATGCCTATGCCTATGCCAAGCGCATGGTCGATGTGCAGCTACGTGCTTACCGCGAACAGTATGGATTGGAATATGTATCGGTCATCCCAACCAATATCTATGGCCCCCATGATCTTTTCGATTTAGAAAACGGCCATGTGGTGCCCACCCTGATTCATCGTTGCTTTCTTGCCCGCGAGCGGGGAGAAGACCTGCAGGTTTGGGGCACAGGCAAGCCTCTACGCGAATTTATTTTCTCGGAAGATGTGGCCAAGCTAAGCGAATGGGCCATTGACAACTATACTGGCATAGAGCCTTTGATATTCTCCACCTCTGAGGAGCACAGCATCAAAGAACTGGTCGAAATGATTGTGGAGCTCCTTCAGTTCAAAGGAAAATTGGTTTGGCTCAGCGATAAGCCCGATGGGCAATTCCGCAAACCGAGCGATAATAGCCGCATCAAAGAATTGAATCCCACATTTCAATTTACGCCACTCTACGATGGTTTAAAAAAGACCGTTGAATGGTTTGAGCAGCATTATCCGAATGTTAGGAAATAACTAATCTTGCTGGCAATAGAACACCCTTAAAAAAAGTACCCGAATTTGAATATCATGGATCTTTGGTATTTCAATCACATTATAAACCAATCTTAAAATGAAAAAAATCCTAAATCTTTTATGCCTTTCCTTGTTTTTTTTAAATTGCGTAAACCCCGAAAACAAGCAATCTTCTGATTCTAAGCAAAGCGATTCAAAAAATGATTCAGATTCTTTGGAAGGAAATGAAAATAAGCAAAAAGCTGAAATTCAAATTTTAGAAATTGATGTAAATAAACTCCCCAAGGGAATAAAATATAATGGTAAAATTAAAAGCGCCTTGCGCTGGATTGACCAGGAAGGCGATAACATAGTTATAACAACAGAAACAGGTCAATACAAAAATCCAAAAGTCAAACATGAAAGGGATGGCTATGATTCAGAGTTATTTGGACATCATTATAAGGTTTCCAATGATCAAGCAGTAAAATCATGGACCGTCCACGATTATATTTATGACTGTATCCTTGATTTAGATGTACTTTTTATAAAAAATACACTCCAGGTAACTGATTTAAATAAAAACGGCCTTGGTGAAGTGTGGCTGATGTATAAAAAAGTATGTCACGGTGATATGGGATCCTACGAAATGAAAATCATTTTGTATGAAGGTAAAAACAAATATGCCATGCGTGGAGAAAACAAGGTTGAGGTCGAACCTGGAAAATATTACGGAGGTGATTATCAATTCGATAAAGCATTCAACGAAGGTCCTGAAGAATTCCGAGATTTTGCTAAAAAACTTTGGGAAAAAAATATCATGCAAACTTACGGTGAGCAGTAAAACTTAATGTTAGCTCACCTTAATTTGAATTTCCAAAAATCTTAAATCAATAATGCATAAAAATAATTTTTGCATTATTGATTTCCCAAACCAAGCGATAATAGTCGCATCAAAGAATTGAATCCCACATTTCAATTTACGTCACATACGATGGTTTAAAAAAGACCGTTGAATGGTTTGAGCAGCATTATCCGAATGTAAGGAAATAGAGTTAGACTTTAGTCTGGGAGACTTCAGACTAGAAGACTTGAGACAAAAATCTAGTGTCTAATAGTCTAGCATCTCTCAGTCTTGCCCTTCCCCAAACATAGTCCTCAAATAA
>JBIPOO010000221.1:0-6579 GCA_044379045.1 Saprospira sp. | reverse complement strand
ACGGCAGTATCATTGTGAACGGCAGCGGTGGCACAAGCAATCTAGGCGCTTATGAATACAGCATCGATTCTATCAACTGGCAGACAGGCGATTTGTTCCCGGGTCTTGGTGTCGACAGCTTCCGCGTATTTGTACGCGATGCCAATGGTTGTGTGACAGAAGAAAGCGCAGTAATTGAAGCGGCAGAGCCATTCTTCATCACCTTCTTCAGTCCGCAGGATACTACGATTGAATATGGCGACAGCATTACGCTCGAAGTTGAACTGAACGAAACTTCAGGAGTCAATTTCAATTGGGCCGATGTAAATGCCAATAGCATCTTCGATACTACGAACTTTACAGTGATTGTTAATCCAGCCAATGAGACAGTTTACCGCTTTAGTGCAACAAGTCCGCTGGGTTGCGAAGTTGACACAACAGTCATCATCTCAGTAACCAAACCACGCAGAGCAGCTGCTCCGGGAGGTTTCACACCAAATGGCGATGGCACCAATGACAACTTCTTCATACAAGGTGACGAAAAATTGGAAAAAGTGAAAGTCTTCCGTGTCTACGATCGTTGGGGCGAATGCGTATTCTTTGCAGAAAACATAGCACCGAATGATCCAAACTTAGGTTGGGACGGTACTTTCAAAGGTGAGAAGATGAACTCGGGTGTTTATGCCTGGTTTGCAGAGGTCGAATACATTGATGGATTTAAAGAAATTATTAGAGGTGATGTGACCTTACTAAGGTAAAATACATACAGAAATATTTTTTGATGCCGGAGGAAGAAAAGCCTCCGGCTTTTTTTATTGAAAAATTTTAAGCTACTTGGCTATTTCAGGCAGAGGCGCAGTGAACGTACTAGTTCTATGTCACGCAAAGAGGTGCAAAGCCGATGTTTTTTTTAAGTCTAATTAATATTTAACAAACTTGGCTATTTCACGCAAAGAACGCAAAGCACGAACTAATTGTAAATCACGCAAAGAGGCGCAAAGCCGATTTTTAGAACTGAGCATAGATTTTACAAAGAAAAAAGTAGAAAAAACATCAAAAACTGATGCGGGTCATCCTGTATTGGGTTTTCCATCATTGAATTCAGGTTCACAGCGGCCTACCTTTGTATCATCAATAATTGAAACGGGGATCAAATATCTGTTGAAAATTAAAATAAAAATTTTTTCACAATATATTTTTAGTCAGCTGTTTAAGCTTGTTTCAATTGAGAAAATAAAAAAATTTAAAAATTGACTCAGATCATTTTCAACTCGGGTGCAGGTCATAAAAATCGAAAAACAACACCCATACCTTTGTAACATCAAATAATCAAAACGACAAATTACTCAAAACTCAAAATCACAACATCATGAAAAAGTTATTCATCCTCTCAATCGCAATCACTGCTTCTTTACTTTTTGTTCAGTGCAAAAAAACTGAAGTACTTACCGAAGAAATTATTACGACTGAAAAGTCATTGACTGGAAATGTACTTGAAGGTACTAACTGGGAAGTGCTGACAGTAGTATCTGTTCCAAAAAATGTAAACATCAGCTTTACAGTGAAGCACCCTAAAATGAATTTCTACAACGATTATATCGAGATGAAATTGGGTCGAGATATCTGCAGCAAGCACTATTTGTTTGCAACTGACAACATCACTGTTGATTTCGCAAGCTGCGCCATCACAAATCCAAATCATCAAGCTTTGTCTGACTTGCTCGAAGGTGATTTCCAGTACATCATCTCTGACAATGGCAATGAAATGATTTTGAAAAACAACGCTGAAACTGAAATCACACTGCGCAGAGTAGCTCAATTGGGCACTACAACTCCGGTTGCTGCTAATCTTCCTTCAAATCTAAACGTACAATAATAACATAATTATCAATAACAATCCATCTGTAACAAATCACTCAAAATTTAAAATTTAAACATCATGAAAAAGTTATTCATCCTTTCATTCGCAATCGTATCCTCACTTCTTTTTGTTCAGTGCAAAAAAACTGAAACGCTTCTACCTCATGAAGCAACAATTACAACTGTAAAATCGCTCAGCTCACTCGAAGGCACAACCTGGACAGTAAGATCTGTAGTTTCAGTACCTCGTTCCGTAAACCTTAGCTGGACTAAGAAATTCCCTAAGCTAACTTTCTCGGCCGATATGCTTGATTTAAAAATGGGTCAGGATTTATGCGACAAACAATACAGCTTCGACAATAATCTTTTAACTGTAAATCCGCTTTCGACTTGCACCATTGCAAACAATGATCACGTTACTTTAAACGATATGTTCAACGGTGAGTTCACCTGCACTTTCTCGGTTGACAATCCCGATCTGATGAGCATCAAAAATGATGATGGCACCGAAATAACTTTGGCGAAAGTGAATCAGTTTGGTTCCACTGTTGCAGAGCCAACCGGAATTTCTATCAACTAATTTTATAATAAATTTAAATTATTAAACAATAACATCCTTTAATTCAAAAAACAAAAGCTGCCTCATGCGAAGCAGCTTTTGTTGATTTTAGGATAGCTTAAAAACATTATTCTCCATTGCGACTATGGTCATGCCTGATTTCATAATGAAATCAATGGGTGTAGGGGGCACGCGTGAGGTCTCGTCTTTAAGGACGAGACCGACCCGTAGGGGCACGCCATGAAAAAAATTATAAATTGGTTAATTAAAAAAAGACTCCTAAACTGATATTAATTCCATTTTTTTAGAAAGACTGTTGCCTGCTACATTATATTTGCATTTTTTTTCGAGGGCTTACAACCTTTTAAAGCCAATATTCGTCTTTATTTAGTTTTGAACTATGCTAAATTTACTTTCAAGCGTATGAAATTTATAATATCTGTCTTATTTATTCTTTCTTTTTCGATTATATCTGTAGGGCAATCAGTGGTCAGTGGAAAACTGACGGATGCACAAAGTACAGAAGCGCTGATACAGGCAACTATAATGATAGAAGGAACTGAAAATGGAACAGTTACGGATGTAGAAGGATTCTATCAATTGAATTTAAACCAGGGCAAATACACCTTAATCTTTAATTATGTAGGCTATCAACCCGAGAAAAGAACAATTGAGGTAGATGGCACAAATCCCCTACAACTCGATGTTGTCTTAAAAGGCGAATTGGTTAGTGACGTAGTAATTATTACGGAGGGGAAATATGAGAAAAAACTCGAGGAGAGCTCAGTGTCTGTAGATGTTGTGACTGCTTCACAAATAAAAAATAACAATGTTCGTTCTTTGGATGATGTTGTTTCGAAAGTATCGGGTGTTCAAATCATTGATGGGCAGGTAAGTATTCGTGGTGGTGCTGGCTATGCCTACGGTGCTGGAAGCCGTGTTTCATTCCTGGTAGATGGTCAGCTGTTGTTATCGGCCGAATTGAGTGATGTAAAATGGAATTTTGTACCTATCGAAAATGCTGAGCAGATTGAGGTAATCAAAGGCTCTGCCTCTGTGTTGTACGGTTCGGGTGCATTGAATGGGGTTATCAACGTTAGAACCGCCTATCCAACTGCAAAGCCATATACTAGTTTCACTACTTATGCAGGGATTTATGAACAGCCAAGAGTTGATAGTATGCGTTGGTTCGACCCTAAAATCGAGCCAGCAGCACAACCCATGTTTTATGGTGTCTTTTTCTCGCACAGAGAAAAAATCAAGAAGAATTTTGATCTGGTTTTGGGTGGAAATTTTCACCTTGAAAATGGTTTTATTAAAATGATTGACGAGCGTAGATTTCGTTTTACCTTTAACACAAGATATATACAACCCGGCATGGATGGTCGACTGACCTATGGTCTGAATGGCACTTTGATGTACCATGAACAGGGCACTTTTTTCCTTGCCAGAGATATGCGTAATAATGCTTTCAGAAATCTATCAGATAACGGAAGGGATCGTTACACTTCCTACACAATTGACCCTTTCATTACTTATTATGACAAATTTAAAAATCGTCATGATCTGAGAGGAAGGTTTTTTCAGATTTCTAAAAAAGGCAGTGTTCTTTCTATTGGTAACTACATGAGTGGTGAATACCAGTTCCAGAGAAATTTTACATCGGGATGGATTTTGACTGCGGGCACTATGGTTCAACGCTTTGCAGCAAATAGTATTCTTTTTAATGATAACAGACAACCTGGCGAAAGAGCCAAATTCGGTGGTAATTCTTTTGCTGTATATTCGCAGGTGGAGAAAAAATTCTTTGACAGGTTAGGGGTTGTATTTGGCTTAAGATGGGAAGGATTTTTAATTGATTCAGTATTCACCCCTATGTCTTACCCGCTTCCAAGATTGGGATTGAATTACAGAATCAATAAATCAAATTTCCTGAGAGCTTCGTATGGATCGGGCTTCCGTTTCCCTTCATTAGCCGAACGTTTTATAAATGAAGAACTTGCACTAGAGAATTCTGCATTCAATACAATTTATTTCTTTCCTAATCCTGACTTAAAACCAGAGATTGGTTGGTCGGCCGAACTTGCTTACAGAAAAACTTTCAGGACATCCAATTTCAAAATGTACGGAGATGTAGCCCTTTTTTGGATGGAATATCAGAATATGGTGGAATTTACCCTTGGATTTTATGATGAAGTTCCTGGTTTGCACCAATCCGGCCTTGGATTCAAATCAATCAATGTAAGTCAGGCAAGAATTGCGGGTTTAGAAATTTCAGGGCAAACAGAGGGTTATATTGGTAAAATCCCTCTGAATATCTGGGGTGGTTATACCTTTAGTTATCCTGGTGACATTCAGTCTGATACGACTCAAAGTAACATTGGGACTTATCTGACAAATATGGTTGATGCCTTTGCAAATGGTATTAATATAGATAGTGTACCTGAATTAAATAGAATTTTGAGATACAGAAGTTTACACAATATTAGGTTTGACGTGCAGACAGAATTATTCAAATTTACATTAGGTGCATCTGCCAATTACAATAGCCATATAGCTAAGATTGATTATGTATTACCTTTGGTAATTGGTGGAATTAATAATTTTATTCGACAACACAACAAAGGAAGTTTAATCTTTGACCTTCGTTTGGGTTATCAATTCAACAAGAAACAGAGCGTCAATTTTATAGTTAATAATCTATTGAATACAGAATACGCTGTAAGACCAGCGAGGATGGGTGCTCCGAGGACTTGGAGTGTAAAGTATAGTCATATATTTTAATTGATAAAATCAGATTTTAAGAAAACAAACATAGATTCTCAGTTTACTCACCAAACACATTATTTAATATTTTTTTTATCTTATTCTTGAGGTGTTTACTCTTTCTAACGCATTTTAGAAACCTGTCAAAGACGTCTTTGTTCAGTTCTGCTAATAATTGAAAATTGTCGGGTAGGTACTGTCCGACACTACTTAATTGCATAATTGCGACATTCTCCCTAATAAAAATATAAGTTGGCTTGTCAAAAGTAAATTCTGTTTGATCTGGCTTTTTACCGATACTTTTATGCTCTTGGAATAGGAAAAATGAATGGGTATCGTTATTTGTACAACCTGGATTTCTTTTATCTTCAGGAACTTTAGCTTGTGAAGTTGTCAAGGCTCGAATAATTACAGAGGTTTCATTGTCAATACACAAAATAATTAATAATTTGTCAGATGGCATGCCTCCATCTTCGAAATTAAAATTCTTAATAAAATAAATATTTCCGGCAAATAACATATTAATTCAACTCATTTTCAAATTTAATTGATTGATAGGCAGATTGATAGGCTTGCTGTAAATATAAATCCTCTTTAATAAGTTCTGTGAAAGATATTGTAAAATCACTTCTATTTTGCATAAGATTGAATTGAAAGTCCAACTGATGCTTTTCTACAGTTTTATACCAAAGACTATCTATAGAATGCAAAATTTCAATTAGTTCGTTAGAATTTTTACTGCCATACCTCTGAATTATTCTATCCATTAGATTTATTTCATATTCACAAAACTCATCATCATTAAAGGAGTGTTTTGAACTAATAAGATAAGCATCCTTATCTGTCTGTAAAGGATTTTCTTTCTTATCTATTATTAAGAATTCAGAAAAAAGGTCTAATACAGCTTTTGTCCCTATTTTATTTCTTAATAAATCATACAACTCGACAGGTACCGGTCCTTTTCTCCATGCTTTATATTCCAACCATGTAAACGGAACGCCAGTTTCTTTTACTGAACATTCATCAAGAATATAAAGTAGTTTTATTAATTTTGTCAGGTAGATGGTACCCCCTAAATTTTGAAGGAGATAAACAATTGTGTTTACTACTTTTTCTTGATTACAGTTTATTAGCATAAAACTTTTTTTTACAAATATAAGATTTCTAAGGTAAAATTGCAAATTAATCCTTGTGTCTGCTCCAAAAAAAATGAATTTGGCTTTTATCAGATAAGGATTAACTTAACTGCCTGTATTTCGGCTAATATTAGATTCCAATTCAAATATTTTTCCTATAAATAATTATTATGAGTTGCACCTTTATCTGTTAATATTGTATTTTTGTGCAGTTTTAAAAACAGAGGATTTCCTCAAAAAGAAATTAACATGGAAACAAAATACAAAATCATTTACACC
>JBIPOO010000220.1:0-6608 GCA_044379045.1 Saprospira sp. | reverse complement strand
AATTTTGTATTTGGAGAGCCGCAAACTCTTTATCTGCGATTCAATGTCTTGTTGCAATGGCAGGTTACTGATTTCATCTGGCACCTCCCCAAGTTTATCACCAATAATCAAGGTTTTTCGAATTAATTCCAGCGATTCGGAATTGCCCTGTCCGAAAACTGTTACCGCGGCCTCGAAAAGTTCATCAATTCCCGGCATCAGAAATCCTCTTACTGCAGCGAGCGTATGTGCAAGTCTTACGGCATCGATCACCTGAGCAGAACCGTTTTCAAAACCTTCCAAACGCAAAAGTTCAGCTGTCTTCGACATCCATTCCACAACAGGGTTATCTGAATGAAAAAGCAGACTGTACCAGGCAGGCGATACCAATCCGGCACCATAGCCACTACTTTTGGAGATTCGCTCGAAAGTCCAGGGAATCCAGGTTGATTGCATCTTTATTTTTGGCAAACCTTTCAGTGCTGCATTATCGGCCTTAGCCTGAAATTTTTCAATATCGAGTGCTGCTGTATGCCAGGCGCCACAGACAACTGCAATATTTTTATAACCTTTTTTGATGGCATCTCTGATGGTCTTGCGCATGTAAGCCTCCCGCAGGCGTTCCTCCCTTCTTCCATCAACAGTTTTTTCCTCTTCACTTCTGAGCGTTGTTATCATGGATGTTATCTGCTCGAACAGAGCAATTGGGTCATCATTGTAATGCTCAAAACTGTATTCCCACCATCTTTCTACATCTTCGAATCCGGCCAGGCGAGCCAGAAAGCCAAGAGGATCTCTTTTGATCGGGTCATTTTCAGTCTGATTTTCTTCGAAAAAAGTCTCTTGTGTTTTTGTGGTTTTCATCGCAAATCGGATGCTTTGGGGCAAATCGAAATGCTGAATCGGAATGTTATTGTTATTGGCAAATAAAATGCTCTGCCATTCGGGCGAAAACTCGGTATAGGGATAAAAAACTGCCTCTGAAAAATTCTTGGGATTATACATCAACATGGCAACTGGCGGAACCAATCCTTTTTGACCAACATATTTGAGCAGGGCATCTGCTTCTTCAGTGCCTTCGAGCAAAATCAGGTCGGGCTGAATGAGATTCAGAGCTTTTACAAGGCTTTTTGATGAGCCGGAACCGTGGTGTCGGATACCTAACAGGTTTATTGAAAGATTATCAGCGGACATTTTTAGATTATCAGATGTCAGATTTTCAGATATCAGATTAAGCTTTATTAAGAAATCTAACTATCTGAAATATAAAATTCATATAACAGCAATTTCCAAACAAAAAGTGGATAAGCAAAACAAAAAAGCATATTTTTGCAAAACATGAACGCAATAATTCAATCATGCAAATAAAATCAATTTTTTTATTCATCGTCCTGTTTACATTTTCACTTGTTTTAAATGCTCAAAAATCGACCTTAAAACTTGAAGAAATCATGCGCGGGGAGGCTTTTACAGGCTATTCACCAGAGAATATCCAATGGTCGGAGGATGGCAGCAAGGTATATTTTACATGGAATCCTACCAATGCAAAGCTTAGAGATTATTACTATGTAGAAACAGATTTTACAAAGTCAGAATTCCCTTACACTGGCAAAGCTGATTCTGCCAATCTTCAGGAGCTTCCAATCGTAAATGGCGTTTACAATAGCAATCGAAGCCTCAAACTTTATTCAAAAAATGGAGATTTATACCTTCAGAACCTCAAGGACTTTAGTGTTTTAAGAATTACAAACACCTTAGATTTTGAGTATGATGTCGCTTTTTTAAAAAATGAAGATAAAATAGTTTACCGTGCAGGATTAAATCTTTTTAGCTGGAACATTAAAACCGGGCAAACTGAACAACTTACTGACATCAGAAAAGGTGCCGACAAAAAAGAGCAGGCATTGTCGGAACAGGACAAGTGGATTGAAAAAGAAAATCTTGAGCTGATCGGTATTTTAAAAGAAAGAAAAGAACTAGCTGATCTGCGCAAAGCGCGCAATGAATCTCTGAAAGAAAAAAGACCTAAAACAATCTGGATTGGCGAAGCTGATATATTTTCGCTAAAACTTTCACCTGATGAAAAATATGTTTTTTACACATTAGTAAACAGAGCCAAAACAAAGACAACTATTGTTCCCGATTATGTAGCACAAAATGGATATACAGCGCCAAATCAGGCAAGAGAAAAGGTTGGCAGCGAGCAGGATAGCTATTTTCCAAAAATTTATGACCGCAGCAGAGATTCTGTTTATTCAATTTCATCGGAGGCGCTGCCTGGGATTTATGACAAGCCTGCTTTTTTGAAATTATATTCCAAAGACAGTATTTTTAATGACAAATACAAAGAGCCTAGAAGTCTAATCTGGCACGGTCCATTATTACATTCAAATGCTAACATCGCCGTTTATGACCTTAAATCTATGGATGGTAAAGACCGTTGGATTATTGCCTTAGAACCTGAAACAGCTAATTATAAAATACTGGACAGACAGCATGATGATGCCTGGATTGGAGGCCCCGGTATTGAGGGTTGGAAAGGCGTTGCGGGCGATGGCGGTTTCAGCAAAGATGGTCAAGCATATTGGTTCCACTCTGAAGAAAGCGGATTCTCACATATTTACACTGTAAATCTCAACAGCTTAGAAAAGAAAGCGCTCACCTCTGGTAAATATGAAGTAACTAAAGCCTTTTTATCTCAGGATGGCAAAAGTTTTTATCTGACAAGTTCTGAGGTAGATCCTGGAGAAAGGCATTTTTACAAACTTGATATCGAAAGCCAGAAAAAGGAAAAAATCACTTCAATGGCTGGAAATAATGAGGTCTATATTTCTCCGGACGAAAAGAAAATTGCCATACGACATTCCTATTCAAACAAGCCCTGGGAGCTTTATCTACAAGAAAATGAGCCATCTAATAATACTGTAAAAATTACAGCGTCACAGTCGCAAGTTTTTAGGACTTACAAATGGCGCGACCCAGAATTAGTCTATTTTACAGCTGAAGATGGCACAAAAGTCAGAGCCAGACTTTACCGCCCAGAAAAATCACAAAAAGCTGGTCCAGCAGTTATCTTTGTGCATGGTGCCGGATATTTACAGAACGTACACAAATGGTGGAGTACTTACCACAGAGAATATATGTTTCATAACCTGCTGGCCGATTTGGGCTATACGGTGTTGGACATAGATTACCGTGCAAGTTCAGGCTATGGCCGCGATTTCCGCACAGGTATTTACCGACACATGGGAGGAAAAGACCTGAGCGATCAGGTGGATGGAGCCAAGTTTTTAGTTTCAAAATATGGGGTGAGCCCAAAAAGAATTGGCATTTATGGTGGCTCTTATGGTGGATTCATCACCCTAATGGCTATGTTCAACAAGCCCGAAATCTTTAAAGCAGGTGCAGCCTTGCGTTCTGTAACCGATTGGGCGCATTATAACAATCCTTACACCTCGAATATCTTAAATACGCCAATCGAAGACCCCGATGCATATCGCCGCTCCTCGCCTATTTATTTTGCAGAAGGTCTCAAAGGAAAACTTTTGATGCTGCATGGTGTTATAGACGACAATGTACAGTTTCAAGACGTTGTAAGATTGTCGCAGCGTTTAATTGAGTTTGGTAAAGAAAATTGGGAACTCGCAGTTTTTCCTATGGAAGCACATGGTTTTATCGAGTCCTCGAGTTGGACCGATGAGTACAGAAGAATCCTTGAATTATTTGAAGAAACAATTGGCAATAAATCAAAATAATAAAACATGAAAAATAAGCTCATTTTTACTGCAATTTTAACATCAATACTACTTGTAGGCTGCGGCAATGATGCGAGTAAGCAAGAAATCGGCAATGATAAAGAAAAAACAAATGAAAATTTTGTTTCTAAACCAATCAAAATTTCTGCCGAAATTAAAGGATTGGCTAAGGGACAAAAAATTACTTTTGAGAAAAAAACACCACAAAGTTCTGAAATGATCGATACGACAAGTAGTGGCGAAAATGGCAGTTTTGAACTGAAAGGAAAAATTGACCATCCTGGCATATATCGGATCATTGTCGGAAGCAGTTTTGTCTGGCTTGCCTTGGAAGGTGATGAAACCATCAAAATCAGCGGCGTAATAGAAAATAACAACTTAAAATCTGCAAATATTGAGGGTTCGCCTATGTCGCAGGAGATGATGAATCAACTTTTTGCCGATATAAAAGCCGATGCCTTGGTAAAATACCTCGATAATCACAAAAACGATCAGGCTCTTGTTAACTTTTTTCTGATTGGCAGATTAGACATCAATACCAATTTTAAACAATTTGAACAGGTCAAGGATCAGATTGTCAGTGCTTATCCCAATTGGCCGGTGGCACAGGATTTTGCACGAAGCATCAGCGATTATGGACAAAAAATGAAAAGCCAACCCGCTCAGATTGGTTCACAATGTCCTGATATCAAACTTAAAGATCCAAATGATAAAATCATTTCGCTTTCACAGCTTAAAGGCAAAGTAGTTCTGGTAGATTTTTGGGCAAGCTGGTGTGGTCCTTGCCGCAAGGAAAATCCAAATGTTGTTGGAGTTTATGACAAATACAACAAGCAGGGTTTCGAAATCTTCAGCATTTCACTCGACGGACTTGACGACAGAACCATGAATCGTTTTCAGAACAATCCGGATGCATTAAAAGCACAGATGGATAACCAGAAAAAACGTTGGATCGATGCCATTCGCGAAGATAAGCTAAAATGGCCATGGCATGTGAGCGAACTGCGTAGCTGGAGTTCAAATGTAGCCCAACAATTCGGCGTAAAATCCATTCCAAACACTTATCTTCTTGACAGAAATGGAGTAATTCGCTACACAAATCTTAGAGGTCCTGAACTTGAAGCTAAGGTTAAGGAGTTATTGAGTAAATAATTGTGCTATTGTTTTTAGATAAAATGCGAATCAAGGTTGAAAGCTAGATAATATTTATTGTAAAATGCTGTAAAACAACTAGATGTCACCCCTACGGGGCTTTTTTCTAAAATCTAATTTTTTCTAAGA
The DNA here is from genome assembly GCA_044379045.1 of Saprospira sp. Taxonomy (GTDB): domain Bacteria; phylum Bacteroidota; class Bacteroidia; order Chitinophagales; family Saprospiraceae; genus Saprospira. Next base: position 1,593 of record JBIPOO010000220.1, on the reverse strand, counting down.
ACATTCGACTCCTAACGGAGCCATTTTTGCTCCATCGGAGCAATATGTTCTTAGAAAAAAGAGGCAAAATCAGTTTTTAAGCCCTGTAAGGGTGACCTGTTTTCGAAAAGGTAAATAAAGTTAAATATCATATTATCAACATTTTAAATTGATGTGATTCAAGGAAAATAATAAATTTATAACCTTGATTCGCATTAACAAACTAAAAATTTTCAACTCTGGTTTAAACTTTCGTTTGAATGAGCAGTCTACATTAGATTAAATCAAAACTTATGAAAAACTTACTAAAAACCCTCCTCTGTTTTTCTTTTTTTGGAACAATTGTAAATGCGCAGAATTTCGATCTTACGCTTGCCGCAGCCCTACAAAATAAGATTGACAGCTTCCGTATTGTTCAAAATCTGAAAGGCATTTCTGCAGCAGTAATTTATCCAGGAATGGGTAAATGGCAAGGCACCAGCGGTATTTCTCACAATGGCACAGCCATTAGTTCCGATATGGAGTTTGGAATAGCCAGTAATACTAAATTATTTACGGCTGTGCTGATGCTTAAATTGGCTGAGAATAACCATATTTCACTGGAGGATTCTCTACATCAGTATCTTCCGACCTATAATAATATTGATCCAAATATCACAATAAGACAGCTACTTAATCAGACAACAGGTTTGGATGACGTTACTAATGTTCCCGGCTATGCCGATTCGATGATGGCCAATCCTAATCGCGTTTTTACAGCATCTGAGCTATTAAGCTGGGCTGGCCCACCAATTTTTACAGCAGGTACAAACTGGAACTATTGCAATACCAATTATTTACTTGCGGCAATGATTGCCGAGTCTGCAACAGGAAGAACCTATGGACAACTTTTGCGCGATAGCATACTCACTCCTTTGAATCTCGACAGTACTTTTCTGGATGTTTATGATACCGTTTTGTACAGAATTGCTCATCCCTGGCAAAATGGGTTTGACAATTTTAATATCCCAAGAACCTCAGTAAACAGCGCAGCCTGGTCGGCCGGTGCGATGTATTCAACCTCTGGCGAAATGACTGACTGGTACAATGCCTTGATGAATGGACAGGTACTAAATCAAGCATCCTTCAATGAAATGACCACCTTCGTAGGTTCGGGCAATTATGGAATGGGCATCGCCGAAACAAATATAAATAATCAAACGGTTTGGTATCATGGAGGACAAATATGGGGCGGCTATAATTCATCGATGATGTACGATACAGCAAGCGGAATCATCATTTGTGTTTTGGTAAACCAAATTCCGGCACAAGCTTATTTGATTTCGTCGCAGTTGCACAATATTTTGACTTCAAGCCCTATAAATGCTACTGAAAACTATCAGGAAAATACCCTTGTAAAAGTTTATCCTAACCCAGTTAAAGACAGGATTTTCATCGAAGTCCCCAACCAAGAAATTAAGCAAGTAGCAATTTTTGATTTAAACAGCAGACTTATTAAAAACTTAGAAACGAATAATATCTCCATCTCAGAACTCCCCGATGCTCTTTACATCATCAAATTAAAAACCAATAAAGGTGTTTACAGCAGCAAATTTGTAAAAGGCAGATAATTTT
>JBIPOO010000219.1:0-6610 GCA_044379045.1 Saprospira sp. | reverse complement strand
TATATCCAGGCAAAGCGCTTCAACGAAGGAAAAGTAAGAGAAAAAGACATTCGTAATTTTATTGGAGCAATGAGTGGAGACACCAATAAAGGTGTTTTTGTAACAACATCGGAATTTGACGAAAAAGCGCTGGAAAAGGCTCGTTCAGCACATCATAAGATTATTTGTATCGATGGCAAAAAATTAGTCACCCTAATGCATGAATTTAATGTTGGAATTCAAGTAAAAACCACTTATGAAATAAAACAAATAGATGATGACTTTTTCGATGAGCAGTAGAAGTTAAATTTTATCAAACTAAAATTTAAACTTATCAAGAATCCACCACAAACTCCCCAACCCCCACTACCCTGCCATTCACCTGAATTTCAATTCTATGCAAGCCAGGATATAGCTTTCGGGTGCTCATATTGGCTTTGAAGGGATGTTTTTTGGAGACGTGCTGCTCAATCCCTGATTTTAAGGCTATTTTTTTGAGTTTGAACACCTTTTTATTGCTCGTTTTGCCGGCTTTATTACAAAAATAAAGGGTATAATCAATCAGCAGATCCAAATCTTCCTCAGCAAATAAGGCAAAACTGAACGCTAAGTTTTCGCCGATTGAAATGGAGTTGCTGTGCTCCAGATTTTTAAGTACAACATTATTTGTTGCAGCAAATCCAAGATAGGTCAGCGTTTTATTATGTCCCGATTTCACAAGGCTGCGCAGGGCATGTGTTTTAATAAAATCCATTTCCTTCCCCGCCTGAATCCCCTTTTCCTGCCATTGTTGCAAAAGAGACAAAACAAGTTCGGGATCAATTTTAGAAATGTCATTCAGGTGATTTGCCACACTGCGTGTAACATAGCGGGTTTGATCGCTAAACAACAAATTTAGAATTGGTAAAGTAGCATCGATGCTTACATTAATCTTCTCGGCCCAGGGCAATTTTGGCCTCGTACCCTCAGAAGCAAGGCGACGCACATGATAGTTTTTATCTGCAGCCCAATTTTCCAACTCTTTAAGGGTTTCATCCGGAAAGTGATTCAAAAAAGGCCTTATAGCAAATTCGACAGAAAAACGCTTGGTGATTTCTTTAAGTGCAGCTAGTGAAAACATCAAATCGTTGGCATTACAACCATTAGAAACAACAAAATGAGCAAAGGGCGCATAAATAAAATCACCAAAATCATTGTCGCTTTTCGTTTCATCGAGTGGCGCTGGAAGTGCATTTATAATAATATTGGTAGCGGTTCTGTAATCCTGCGGCAGATGATTTTTTAGTGCTGCAGCTATGGCATGCATTCTGGCTTTTAGTTCCAAATCAGGCAATTGCAAATTGATTTCTTTCTGGAAAGCTTCATGGTCAAAATCGTGATGTGCCATTTTAACTTTAGCGGACAAAAAGGCGACCTTATTTGGGTTGTAAAGCTGGTCTTTCAGCGAAAATTTCTCTTCCATGCTTTAGATATTCAAAAGCTCAAGTTCAATAAGTCGCTGATACATTTGCATACAAACCCAGGCATCGGTAGCGGCATAGGTCAATTGTTTATCGCTCAGTCTTTCTGCTTCCCAATTAGTTATTTTAGCCGCTTTCGAGATGCGGCCTTTCAGAATGATAGCAGCAAGGCTTCTTAGTCCCTTTGCTTCAATGCCAATTTTTGTTGTAACATCGGGCAATTCCAAAAAACCTGCGGGTTTAAAATGGTTAATCTGTTGAAGTTCACGGGCATCATTGCGTATAGCAACGCCAACTTTTAGAATATTTTCATTTTCCAAAAAAGATAAAAGCTCATTTTTGAGTCCGGTTTTGTGAATCCGTAGCAGATAAACATGATCGGGAATGGCAATTTGGACCAGCGAAACATAGTTTTTTTCACCCTTTTGGAAACTTGGTTTGGTTTCGGTATCGAAACCTACAAAACTGTGCTGATGAATTTGATCGAAAACAGAATCGAACTGTTTTTCATCTTCAACCAGTTGAATTTTACCTGCATAATGAACAAGATCGAGTCTGTTGATATCTTCTTTTGAAATATTAGACAAAAACATAAATTCTATTTTTTAAAGAAACTGCCGATTGATAAAATAAGCATTCCAATTGTTACGGCAGTCAGTAACAAAAGCGCAGGTAGCCCTCCAAGATTCGACAACATTTTTATGCCCTCTATACCAGCAGCACTGATCATGATGTAGGCTGTTGCACCAATTAATATACCCCAGATTATTTTCAAAAACATGGGCGCTGAGGCCGAATCGGCACTAATATTATTCGCACTCATGGCACTCATAGCCTCGGTATTAGAATCGGCAGCTGTAACATAAGATAAAAACACGATAAAAATAAAAAATAATGACAAAGCTGCTTTAAGCGGATATGAATTCATGATGGCATAAATAACAGATTCATAGCCATCTTTATTCAAGACTGCCGTCAGATCGCTTGTATGATCCATTTGAAAACTAAGTGCCGTACCGCTAAAAATAGACATCCAAATCATAGAAAATAAAGCCGGGATAATCCAATTAAAAAGGATCAGTTCCCTTACCCGGTAGCCACGAGATATTCTACCCAAAAACATAGCCGAAATGGGTGCCCATGCCATCCAATTAGCCCAGAAAAAGACAGTCCAGTTATTGGCCCAGGAGTCGCCCGGATGCACTACATTGTAAAGATTTTTTTCGAAAAATCCTGTAAAATAAGCCGATATTCCCTTCATGCTTATTGACAAAATACCCTGTATTGGGCCCAACAAAAATATAAACAATGCAATGGCAATAAAAGCATAGACATTGATACTCGACAGAATTCTGATTCCTTTCATCAAACCACTCGATGCCGAAATTACAAAGGCTGCAACCGTAATAAAACAGATTGCAAACAACAAAAACTGATTTTTTTCAATCCCAAGGGAAAAATTCAATCCTCCTGCAAGTGTTAAAATCCCTGTACCCAAAGAGGCCGACATTCCTGCAATCAGCGCAAACAGACAGAGAACATCGACGGTTGATGATAATTTTGCATTTGGTTTTATAATCCCTAATTTGTCTTTTTTCATAAAAGGGAAAAGCATAGAAGCCAGACTAAAACCGGAGTTATAATTGTAAAATGCAAGCGCAAAGGCAATAGTTGGCAGCGTATAAATTGCATAGGGTGTGAAGGTCCAGTGCAGATAAACTGTCGACATTGCAAAAACAGCTGCTTCCTCACTGCCACCTGTAATTCCGCTGCTCTCAGGAGGACTGTTGAAATGATAAATAGGTTCGGCACTGCCCCAAAAAAGAATACCTGTAGCTATTGTAGTACAAAGGGTTATGGCAAAAAGTCGCCAGCGGTTTAGTAAGGGAATTGCCTCTTCGCCGCCAATTCTTATATTCCCCAAGGGTGAAATCCAGATGATGATACAAGAAAAAACCATCAACAGTACAACTATACTAAAACTGCTGCCAAACTTCTTTAACAGCTCACTGTTTAAAAAACTTAAGGTCTCCAAAAATTTTTCCGGAAACAAAATACTCATAATCAATGCAGTAAAAAGCAACACAAAGGCAGGCCAAAATACTTCATGTCTTATTTTATTCATATCATTTTTTTAGAAATTGCTTAATTTTTCCCACTGCAAGCCAAGTAAACAATCGATATAGGTTTCATTTAAATCAATTGGTTTTGATTTTTTTTGCAAGTTAATAAATATTTCAAATTACAGTGTCAGCATCATTATGAAAGTTCATTTTGAAATTAGTTGGTAAAGTAAAGCTTTTGCTACAAAATTTTTGCGAATTTTAAAAATTACAATGATTTGTTTCATTTTTTCCGATGTTTTGGGAATTTAAAACCAAGACTAAAGGTTAATCAACTTGATTTAATTTAGCATTTTTCGGCAATTTAAGCACTTGTCAACAATTTTATTCACAATCATTTTCCCATTTTGGGAAATAATTTTTTTTTAAAAAAATACTCCCATTCTTTGGGCATTTTAGTAATTAATGCGCTTTGAGATAAAATATTTACTTGAAAGTATGAATTATATACCCTATTTTTGTGAACACAACTGACAAATCCAAGACCTGCCTGCAACCGATTGCCTTTTTGGCAACTGCGTTGCTTTTTTATTGCACAAAATAAAACAATAAGTTTCGAAAATATATAAAAATACAATAAAAACATGATGCACGAACCAATTTTGGAAGAAAATCCCGCTAGATTTGTACTCCTCCCCATTCAATATGACAAAATTTGGGAGATGAGAAAAAAAGCGTTGGCCAGCTTCTGGACAGCAGATGAACTTGACCTGGAGGCTGACCTAAACGACTGGCGTTACAAACTGACCGAAGATGAGCGCCACTTTATTAAACATGTATTGGCTTTTTTCGCAGCAAGCGACGGAATTGTTAATGAGAATCTTTGTCTGAATTTTTACAAAGATGTACAAATTGCCGAAGCACGTTCTTTTTACGCCACGCAAATACAAATCGAGGACATTCATGCCGAAACATACAGTCTGTTAATAGATACCTACATACAAGACAGCGAAGAAAAAAAATCTCTTTTCAATGCAATACAAACACTCGACTGCGTAAGAAAGAAAGCTGGATGGGCTTTGAACTGGATTGACAATGCGCCAAGTTTTGCACACAGACTCATTGCATTTGCCGCTGTTGAAGGTATCTTTTTCTCTGGCAGTTTCTGTGCAATTTATTGGTTAAAAAAACGTGGTTTGATGCCAGGTTTAACCTTTTCGAATGAGCTGATCAGCCGCGACGAGGGCATGCATACCGATTTTGCCTGCCTGCTCTATTCAATGCTTAACAACAAAATCAATCCAAACGAAATCCGATCTATAATCACTGAAGCTGTAGAACTTGAAAAAGAATTTGTGTCAGATGCTATACCTGTTTCGCTAATAGGAATGAATAGTCAGCTGATGAACCAATACATCGAGTTTGTCGCCGACAGACTACTTCTTTCACTTGGCAATTCAAAAGTATACGGCACTGCAAATCCATTCCCATGGATGGAAATGATATCGTTGCAGGGCAAAACCAATTTCTTCGAAAAAAGAGTCGGCGACTACCAGAAGGCCGGTGTTATGTCGGAACGCGAAAAACAAGCTTTTTCACTGGACGAAGACTTCTAAAAAATATATACAATACACTATTAACTCTTAAAAGATTTTTATCAACATGATGCATTTAATGAAAGTCAAAAAGCGTGACGGCCGCAGCGAAGAAGTCAGCTTTGACAAAATTATGCGCAGAATTTATTATCTCTGCGATGGCCTCGATCAGCGTTACATCGACATTATTGAAATTTGCAAAAAGGTAATCCTTGGCTTGTATGATGGTGTATCAACCTCAATACTAGACAACCTTGCTGCCGAGACTGCCGCCTCTATGGCTACTGTACACCCGGATTATGCGATATTGGCTGCCAGAATAGCCGTTTCGAATCTACACAAAAATACTTCTGCATCTTTTTCAGAAACGATGAAAATGCTGCACGAATATGTAGACCCAAAAACCGGTGAAAAAGCACAGCTCTTAGCCGACGACATTATGGATACAATCTGGGCAAACAGAGAAATTCTCGATAATGCTGTTGTTCACGAGCGTGATTATGATTTTGATTATTTTGGATTCAAGACCCTGGAACGCTCCTACCTCATGCGACTCGACAATTTCATTGTTGAACGTCCGCAATATATGTTCCTGAGAGCAGCTGTTGGTATTCATAAAGATAATATCAATTCCGCTCTTGAAACATATGAACTGATGTCTCAGAAATGGTTTATTCATGCCACTCCTACCCTTTTCAATTCCGGAACGCCTAAACCACAGCTATCTTCCTGTTTCCTTTTGAGCGTAACCGAAGATTCTATTCCCGGTATCTTCGAAACCTTGTCGAGATGTGCCAGAATATCTCAATCGGCCGGAGGAATCGGACTCAGCATTCACAACATCCGCGCAAAAGGTAGTTATATCAAAGGAACCGGTGGCACATCCAACGGTATTGTTCCAATGCTCCGTGTGTACAATGACACCGCGCGTTATGTTGATCAAGGTGGCGGAAAGCGAAAAGGAGCCTTTGCAATTTATATTGAGCCATGGCATGCCGACGTATATGATTTTCTTGACTTGAAGAAAAATCATGGAAAAGAAGAAGCACGTGCTCGCGACCTTTTCTACGCATTATGGATTCCGGATTTATTTATGGAAAGAGTGGAGACAGATGCAGAATGGACACTGATGTGCCCCAATGAATGTCCCGGTCTTTTCGAAAACCACAGCGAAAAATTCAATGAATTATACCTGAAATATGAAGCTGAGGGTCGTGGTCGTCAAACCATCAAAGCGCGTGATCTTTGGTTAAAAATCATGGAGTCGCAAATTGAAACAGGTACACCTTACATGCTTTACAAGGACCATGCAAACCGCAAATCGAATCAGAAAAATCTGGGAACTATTCGTTCAAGTAACCTCTGTACCGAAATTATGGAATACACCTCGCCCGATGAGGTCGCGGTATGTAACCTTGCTTCCATTTCATTATCGAAATTTGTAACTGCCGATGGCAAATATGATTTCGACAGACTTTATGAAATCACCCGTATTGTAACCCGAAATCTGAAC
>JBIPOO010000218.1:0-6621 GCA_044379045.1 Saprospira sp. | reverse complement strand
GAGTACAACAATCAGCAGTCGGTGCGCAAAAACTGCTGCATTCGGTTTTTCTGTAGCGATTTTTGCACCAATCATTCCTCCAAACATTTCCCCTGCGGCCATTACCAATGCAAAATCCCAGTGGATGAGTCCGTTGAGTGCAAAGATGAGGATTGCAGCCGGTGTATAGAGAAAAATGCAAAGTGCTTTAAGCCCAGCTGCATCAATGACATTGTACCTAGCACCCAACACCGTAACAAAAAGGAAGAAAACGCCAATGCCCATCTGCACAAAGCCGCCATAAAATCCAAGTAATAGAAATAAGGGTACAATCAAAAATACAGGTAGTCTTTTCTGCTCATCCGTTTTTTTAAGCCAGCTTTTGGTGTCGACCAATGCAAGCAACAGCATCACAATGAAAAGATATTTAAAAATCTCTTTAAATAATTTATTGTCAATATTTAATGCTGTAAAAATACCAATGATTGCTCCGGCTGTCATACAGACTATCAATAAAGCATCGCGTTTGGGACGGATGTGCCCTTTGCGGTAAAATGCAGGCAAAGCACCTACAGTTCCTGATAGAACTCCGATTCGGATGGTAGCATTTGCTTCTCGGGCAGGCAAGCCAATCAGCTGCATCAATACCGCCAAGGTAATGGAAGAACCGTTGCCTGCAATGGCATTGATGATTCCGGCCACAAGGCTTGCTGCAGCAGCAATCAGATAATAATAGAATGGCATTTGCTAATTATGCTAAGGCCTGATAGTCTGGCAAAGTTCTATCAATACGCCATTTGTGCCTTTAGGATGTAAAAAACAAATGAGTTTGTTGTCGGCACCTTTTTTGGGAGTCTCATTCAGAATTTGAAAGCCTTCATTTTTAAGTCTTTGCATTTCAGCATGAATGTCCTCCACTTCAAATGCAATGTGATGAATGCCCTCGCCGCGTTTTTCAATAAATTTAGCAATGGCGCTGTCGGGATTCGTAGCCTCTAGCAGTTCTACCTTGGTTTCGCCGCACATAAAAAAAGATGTTGAAACGCCTTCAGATTCAACGCTTTCTACCTTATAATTATCACGTCCAAACAGTTTCGAAAACAATTCGTTACTGTCTGCTAAATTTTTTACGGCGATGCCTATGTGTTCTACTTTCATTAGAGATTAAGATTGAAGACTGAAAGATAATAGAGCGAAGTAATCAGTGCAAAGCAGTCGATGGGAGCACTGGTACCAATTACCTGACTCCCTTGTACTTAAAAAGAATATCTAGTCTTCTTTTTTCTTTGTATTTCTCATGTCCTTATAACCCATTGATCTTGCATATTCTGTCAATTTTTCCTTGAGCATATTACGCGCACGATGCAGACGGGAACGGACTGTACCAATTGGAATATCGATAATTTTTGAAATTTCCTCATAAGTAAAGTCTTCCACATCGCAGAGCAGAATAACCGTTCTGAAATCGATTGGCAGAGAATTTATGGCAATGGTAACCTCATCGCCCATCATGCCTTCAAAAATTTCTTCACGCAAATCGGTATACCTGGTGTAACCATCTTCTTCCGTATCGTGATAGATGGCTATTTCCTCATAATCAACATTTTGAGGGCGCTTGCTCTTTTTTCGATACTCATTGATGAAGGCATTTTTCAAAATTTTGAAAAGCCAGGCTTTTGCATTGGTACCTGCAATGTATTTATCGATAAAGCGATATGCTTTCATATAGGTTTCCTGCACCAGGTCATTTGCATCATCTTCATTATAAGTAAGATGGAAGGCAAAATTGTACAGGGCATTGATTTGTGGCATCAATTCTCTGTGAAAAACTTCTAATTCTTCAGGGCTAGCTTCGCGATGCTTTTTTTCGGAGTCTTCAGATTCTTCAAAAAATTCGTTCTCAAATTCGTTTTCTTCGTTGTTTTCCTCAACCATAGCAATATTTTTGGGGTTATTTTTATTACCTTAAACGCAAATATAGGACATTTTGATGAGAGATGCCAATGAAATTTCGCAATTGGAACGATTAAAACAAAAAAACAGCTCAACAATGCTGCTGAACTGTTTTTAAATTTTTTTGAATCTGCGCTTACTTTACGGCAGCATCAATGATGTCGTCCAATAATTTGTAGTTTTGATTTAACGTAGACTTATATTGGGCGTACTGATCAGTACTGAGCGTATTTGACATGGTCAGAGAAAAATCATTACGTAGTTTCTCTCTTTTTGTAATATCTAGAGTTTTTTGTGCAGCGGCATCCGAAGCCATTTTCATAGCAGCTTCTTTTACTTTCAATTGTTGGTCTGGATTCAGGTTATAGGCTTTAATCATATACATAACCAGCTTCTTTACCTCAGCATCAGATGGTCCGGCTATAAATTGTACATTTTCTGAAACAGACTGAGTAGCCATTGCAGTTCCTGCTGCAAAAAACAGCATCAGCGCGAGCATTGTTAGAATTTTCATAATATTAATGTTGTTTTGTGAATTGTATAAAACTGTTTTCTGTTTAAAAGCTTTGCAAGTTTACAAATTAAATAGCGGAATCAGAAATAAATCAGCTCAATTTTCCTTTTTTCCAACGTTGATTGAAACTTTCGGCTGCAAAATCGGGAAAATCTCTTCTGGGTCCCCATGCTTTTTTAAAAAATAAATTGACCATCAGTTTCTTCAAAAAAAGCGGACTATTCATCGACCTTCGATTCAACATGGCTTTTTTCCAGAGCTTCCAAAGCATTTTTTCAGCACTGCCGGTTCCGCTTTTTACTGCATCTCTGCGATTGTAGACCAGCATTTTATGTAAATCGATATTCATCGGACAGTTTTCGGTGCAAGCGCCGCAAAGCGAGGATGCCCCACTCAAATGTCCATATTTTTCATAGCCTTCCAGCATGGGCATAATGACTGCGCCAATCGGTCCGCTGTAAGGCGCTTCATAGCTGTGTCCGCCAATGGTTCTGTACACCGGACAGGCATTCAGACAGGAGCCGCAACGGATGCAATAGAGCGATTGTCTTTTTTCGGGATTTGCCAAAATTTCGCTTCGGCCATTGTCGAGCAGAATGACATACATGGCATCCGGACCATCATTTTCATCGGGCTGACGAGGACCGCTCAAGAGACTGTTGTAAACTGTGAGCTGTTGTCCGGTACCGAAAGCGGCCAGTAAAGGCCAAAAAACTTCCAGGTCTGAAATCTTTGGCAGCACTTTTTCAATACCGGCTATGGCAATATGTACCTTTGGAAAAGTGGTCGCCAATCGGGCATTCCCCTCGTTTTCGGTCAGGGCTACCGAGCCTGTTTCGGCAATGAGAAAATTTGCTCCGCTGATGCCGATATCGGCCGATTCAAATTTTTGACGCAGCAAACGCCGCACAAAGGCGGTAATTTCTTCGGGCGTAGCATCGGGTGCGGTATTGAATTTTCTATGAAAAAGCTCGGCAATCTCGGTGCGATTCAGGTGCATGGCCGGAGTGACAATATGATAGGGCGGCTCTTCGCGCAATTGTACAATATATTCACCCAGGTCGGTTTCGAGCAGTTCCAAACCCATATTTTCGAGAAATGGATTGAGCTCAATCTCCTCCGTGATCATCGATTTCGATTTCACTACGGTCTTTGCTCCATGCTTTTCGACGATTCCGGCAATTGCTTCCAGCGCATCTTCGGCATTTTCGGACCAGATGATTTGTCCGCCACGCGAAGTGAAATTTTTCTCAAATTGAAGCAGCAGTTCCGGCAGATTTTCCATCACCTGCCATTTGATATTCTTGGCCAGCTTACGCGCTTTTTCAAGGTCAAAAAACTGTGCCTTGCCTTCCTTTACCTTTGCATCGTATTTGCCCATATTGAAGCTGATTGTTCTGCGGTGATCGGCAGAAAAGGCTTTAGCTTCAGATTTTTGCAAAAATGATTTTGGCGTTTTCATTCAGACTATTTGCTTTGTTCGGCGGCTATCTTTTTTGCAGCACAGGCCAATTCTTTGGTATTGATACGGATGCTGCCCTGTCCCAAAGTTTCCTTGTCTTTCAAAATGGCTTTTACCAGAATTATGCGGTCGCCTGTAAAGGCCGAAAGGAAAAGTTTATCGTTTTGTATGGTACCCTCCAGCTCGGTAGGCAGGGAGTCTTTTTCCATTTTCATCATGGCAATGACCCTGTTTTTATCTACTTTTATATCAAGTTTGGTAGGAATGATGTTTTCTGTCTCGTCCAAAATATCCATTGCCCAAGTGCCGTTTATGTCAAACTTCGGTTTTTTTCTTAGGTCTATAAAACGATGCTTTTGAGCATATTGTGCATAAAACTCAATCGGATAGTTCTTTTTTTCGCTGTCGTAATAATAACCCTCTACCAATCCGGGTTCATAAATTACCCTCAGATATTTTTTATTGTTATCGAACCAGGCGTAAAGTGTATCGCCCCAAAAGCGCAGACTGTCAGCTTTTAATCGGCTATTGCCATTAATAAATTCTATACTAACCTTGTCGCCCTTGGTTTTCACTTCAAAATTTACAGGCACTTTATCGGCCAGGCTGTCCTCGCCAAAAAGAAAGAGTCCGCGCCAGATTCCAGGAGCAAGATATTTGTATTGATCGCCCTTCTGTATGGCAAAACATCCGTAAAGGCTAATGAAAAGCGATAGGATGGCCAATATTTTTACACAGTTTTTCATTATTATGATTTATCTTAATGTCGAAATTTCATTGTTGAAAACAAAAATCAGGATGTAAAGTTAATAATAAAGTCTAAAAGTACAAAGATGATAGTTAAGAGTACGGAGCTACGAGGAACAAGGTACTAGTGCTTTGGCACAGTCCTCAGTCTAAAAATTTCAACCACAGCGTTCACAGAATGAGCCTAATCTACTACACAGAGCAACACAAAGTACCAATAAAAGTCTGGTCAAAGAATTCTAATTTCTTACTACTTCTTTTATAATTGGACTTGTTTCTAGTTAAAAAATTCTAAATTCAGCCTTCTACCTTTTTATTAAAAAAGTCTCTCAGTCTAAAAATTTCAACCACAGCGTTCACAGAATGAGCCTAATCTACTACACAGAGCAACACAAAGTATCAAAAAATAGTCAACCTTATTAAGGAATTTGCAAAATTTCTAATTTCTAATTTCTAATTTCTAATTTCTAATTTCTAATTTCTAATTTCTAATTTCTAATTTCTAATTTCTAATTTCTAATTTCTAATTTCTAATTTCTAATTTCTACCTTCTAATTTCTACCTTCTAATTTCTACCTTCTAATTTCTACCTTCTAATTTCTACCTTCTAATTTCTGACTTAAAAATGTCTTGATACTTGATACTTGATACTCAAATTACGGCAAACTTAAAACCTACAAATGAAAATCCTAATCATCGGAACTGGAGCCATCGGCGGCGTTTGCGCAGCAATTCTGGCAAAAAACAATTACGACATAACAGTAGTCTGCAAATATCCCGAGCTTGCTGTGAAAATCAAAGAACAGGGCTTGAAAGTGAGCGGCATTTGTGGAAATATCAACGAGAAAATGAATGCAGTAGCCACTATCGGAGCGTTGACAGACAAATATGATCTGGTGCTGCATGCCACCAAAGCCACCGATATGTTGCCCGCGGCCAAAGAACTTCTTCCATTTTTGCATGAAAATTCAAAAGTGCTTTCCCTGCAAAACGGCATTTGCGAAGCAGCACTGGCAGAGATAATCGGCAAGGACCGAATTGTAGGCTGTGTAGTGGGCTGGGGGGCAAGTATGCATGCGCCCGGAGAGTTGGAAATGACCTCCGGCGGAGAATTCGTCATTGGAACACTCCAGGGAAGTTCAAAGGAGCATCTGACCGAAATTCAAAAAATGCTATCGTTGATTGTTCCTGTCGAAATCTCGGAGGATATCATAGCAAGTCTTTATTCAAAACTCATCATCAACAGCTGTATTACCAGTCTGGGCGCAGTTTGTGGCCTGCAGCTGGGGCAGATGCTCAGCCAGAAAAAGATACGCAACTTATTTATCGAAATTATGCGAGAAGCAATGCTCGTTGCCGATGCAATGAAAATGAAGGTACCGCCTTATGCCAATAAAATTGACTACTACCGATTTTTGAAAAAGCCTGGATTTTTTGGCAACTTTTATAGACATCTGCTTATCAGAATCATAGGCTTCAAATACCGAAGGTTAAAATCCTCCATGTTGCAATCGCTCGAGCGTGGCAATAAAACTGAAATTGATTTCCTGAACGGATATATTGTTCAAAAAGGGCAGGAACTTGGGGTTCAAACTCCGGTCAATTCCAAAATTGTACAAATGATCAAGGAAATTGAAAGGGGGAAAAGGAAGATTGGGTTGGATAATTTTGAGGAATTTTAAGTCGTATTGTTAAATACCTACTTGTTAAAAGCTTTTGCACGAAATGTTTCGTCTTTTTAATTTATTTATTAAATCAATGTAAAATTTTGCATAAATATGATATTTTACGTGTATTAATTTGTTATTTTATAACTTTTATTAGATGTTTGTGATGTATATTATTTAATCCCCTAAATTTATAGATCATGAAAAATTTAATTTTTTGTATTAGTTTTGTATTCCACATGCTTTTGTTGGTATTTATAGTGTCATTTCAATCAAATTATTTGTTTGCACAAAATTTT
>JBIPOO010000217.1:0-6645 GCA_044379045.1 Saprospira sp. | reverse complement strand
TACATACATATTTTGTGAGCGCATTATTAACCTCGTTTGGGTCGAGTTGTAAGTTTTTATTGATATCAAGCCCAAATTCAATGCGGAAACCGCCATTTCTGCAGAATCTGCCTGCTGGCAAATTGTTGGTTTTTATGAGGGTGGAATAACAGTCTTTACAGGCATTGGGACAGTTTTCAGCATATAGGGCATAAGGAACAGAGAGCATTTGAGCAATTCCACTAATGCTGTAGGCAAAGCCCCCATTGGGATCTATCTCTGTTTTTAGGAAATATGGGCCATTCGCCCAATTGATATTGGCAATGCTATTGAATAGTACAGTTCCTCCGCCAATTTCTACACTGGCAAGACCACTTGCACTTGTAATTGTCCGATGCGTTTCTCCATAAACAACATTTCCGTTTGCCGATCCCTGAATAATGATAAATCTGAGACCGACCGGCCTGTTCACAATCAGGTTATTTGCCTGATCCCTGATTACGGCCTGATAGCTGAATTTGTTTGGAGCCTGTGCCTTCATAAAGCTTGCACTTAATAAAATCAGCAACAGAAATTGGTAAAATTTCATAGATAACTCAATTTTGAGTTTGAATTTCAGGTTTATATCTTGACAATTTTGAAAGACTTTTCAGACTTTCCGTCTTTCAGTACCTGCAGATAATATATTGCAGGAATAAGCTCCTGGATGGAAAAAGTTGTAATGGTATTGACAACGGCTCCTTTTCCGAGTAGTCTTCCATTGCTGTCGAAAAGTTGGTATTCAAGGTTTTGTGCAGTATAATTTTCAACTTCCAGACAAAGGCTTTCCTGCACTGGATTGGGATAGGCCTTGTAAAAAAGCTGAATAGCATTGTTGTCAAAACCTGATATTACGGCGATTTCGAAAACCTGTATTACCCCCTCCGAAATGCTAATTTCATCGGAACGCATCGAAGTATAGGACAACTGCCCGAAACTTTGCGAAATGCTTCCCCCTTCGCCTTTGAATTCTCCACCACCACTTGTAAGGTTGCTTTGCGCCAATAATGCAAATGGCATCATCAGAAAGTAAATTTTAAAAAACATATTTTCCCTTGCCTTTGATTATCATAAAAAATTCAGTTTAGGCTTATCAAAACAAATTTAACCTATTATTTTTTAATTGCTAATAATCAGATATTAATTTATCAATTATTAAAAATTTTGAATCCATCTTTCAGATATTTTTCGATTATCGAATAGGGTAAATAATAAAAAAAGCGCTACCCACAATGCGTTTAGATTATTTTGTAAATATATCCAACATTTAAGTAAAAAAAATCGATATTTTATTAAGATAAAATGCCATTTATGAATTTATAAATATTTGATAATAAACATAATAGTATTTACAATTTGTAAAATGAAATGCTTGTAATTTGTAAAATGAAATGCTCATAATTTGTAAAGTAAAAAGCGTGCAATTTGTAAAATGAAATTGTATCTTTGCATAATAATAAATGCTTAAAAGGCTATGCAAAGAAAACAATCATATACCCAGCGCATATCTGATGCGGAGCTGGAGCGAAAACTAGAGGCCTCGGGTGCACTGCTCATCAGAGGTATGAAAGCCTGCGGAAAAACTGCATCGGCCAAACAGTTTGCCAATAGTGTAGTGGCTTTCGATCAGGACGATCAGGTGGCCTTGCTGATGCAGACTGCTCCGCAAAGGTTACTTTTGGGCGATATTCCGCGACTTATCGATGAATGGCAGGAACACCCCAAAATCTGGAATTATGTGCGGCACGAAGTAGACAACCGCAACGAAACTGCCCAATTTATTCTGACTGCTTCGGCCAATCCGGAAGAAAGCGTAAAAATGCACTCTGGCGCTGGTAGGTTTACCATTTTGGATATGCGTACCATGAGTTGGCAGGAGCTGGGTTATTCCAGCGGAAAAATTCGGATGAGTGATCTTTTTGAGTCAAAAAATATTGATATCTACGATGAGGCTACCGATCTGGAACTCATCGTAGAGCGAATTATTAAAGGCGGTTTCCCTTCACTGATTAACAAAAGTCTGAGGCAGTCGGCCGAGATTAATCGTGCCTACATCGATTTATTGGCCGAGGTGGATATGAGCCGGGTTTCGGATGTGAAACGAAATCCAGATAAAATCAGAAAACTGCTGCGATCTCTGGCCAGAAATTCAGCCACCATGGTGGATATCAGTTCATTGGAATCAGACATTAAAGACAGAGACAAAGCTGAGCTTTCCAGACCCACCATTTACGATTATCTTGAAACCCTCGAAAGATTGATGGTTATTGAAAATCAGCCGGTCTGGAATACCCATATCCGCTCGTCGGCCATGTTGCGAAAATCGCCTAAGCGCCATTTTTCAGATGTTTCACTGGCTGTCGCTGCTTTGGGTATCAGCAAGGAATCGCTGTTGAAAGACATCAAATTTACCGGATTTCTATTTGAGTCACTTGCGGTACACGATCTTCGGGTATATGCGCAGGCCAACGATGCCAAGGTATACCATTATTACGACTCAAGTGGTCTCGAAGTGGATGCAATTGTTCAAAAATATAGTGGTGAGTGGTGCGCCTTCGAAATAAAACTGGGTGTTGGACAAATAGACGATGCTGCCAAAAACCTGCTTAAATTTGCAAGTATTTTGGATGAACAGTATGTAAATACTGCAAAATCGCTGAATATTATTACCGGTACCGGTGTTAGTTATACCAGAAGCGATGGTGTTAATGTTATTTCCCTGTCATCGCTTGGTTACTAATACAAAAAAGTATTATAATTTATAAAATGAAATGCTCATAATTTGTAAAATGAAATGCTCATAATTTGTAAAATGAAATGCTCATAATTTGTAAAATGAAATGCTCATAATTTGTAAAATTATTTTTATAAAATGTTTATTGTGAATTAAATATATTTTTTAATAAGATGAAAAATAAATTACTAATTTGTATCCTTTTTCGTGCAATTAAAATGGATTGATTTTACACTTAAATATTCAAAGATCGACGTTTAATATTTAATACAGGCATCGACCGGAATAGTAGATTCATTGATAACTGCTGCGCTGATGTCGTGAAAAATCCAGCCGGCTGGGCAGCTCTGTCCGTTGTAAATGTACATAACCATACAGGGCTGAGTTGTCCAGCAGGCATCAACGGGGGTTACTCCCCAAATTTGTACATTGATTTCCTGTTTTGTCCATCCTGCAGGACATTGCTGATCATTGAAAATATACATTACCGCACCGGCTGCGGAGCCCGATGCTGAATTCCAGTAAACTCCACCGCTGCCGTTTGCAGTCAATACCTGACCGCTTGTCCCCGGGATAGACGGTAGCTCAATTTCGTTGGTCGGATTGGAATCGGCATCGTTGATGCTGACCGTACCGCCTCCGTTACTCAAGGTTATATTCGAACCGTTTTGACTGAGGGTTTGCGCAGGGGCAGCGCTGCCTTGCGGACCTCTTACATATCCAGTATTCAGGATTTGCCCATTGCTCAGTACTACAAAGAGACTGTCGCCCTGCACATAGGAATTTGTAATGCCAATGCCATTTTGCCCATTGTTGCCCGCTGGTCCTTGTGGCCCAATTGGCCCTTGAATTCCCTGTGAGCCAATCAGATTTGACGTTGTGAATGATGATCCATCGCTGTAGTTAAAAGTGTAAGTTCCATTACCATTGTTGATGGTTGAAATAATTCCATTGCCGTTTGTGCCTGCAGGTCCCTGAATTCCCTGAGGCCCAACAGCACCCTGTGGCCCGGTCAGATTTGAAGTAGTAAATGATGAGCCATCACTGTAGTTTATGGTGAAACTGCCATTTCCATTATCAGTTGTAGATAAAATGCCAACACCCGCAGCACCAACTGGACCTTGTATGCCTTGCGGTCCCTGCGGACCTCTGAGGTCTGAAGTGGTAAAGGTTGTACCGTCGCTATAAGTGAAGGTAAAAGTGCCATTCCCATTGTCGATCGTTGAAACGATTCCCCGGCCATTTGTACCATTACATACATATTTTGTGAGCGCATTATTAACCTCGTTTGGGTCGAGTTGTAAGTTTTTATTGATATCAAGCCCAAATTCAATGCGGAAACCGCCATTTCTGCAGAATCTGCCTGCTGGCAAATTGTTAGTTTTTATAAGGGTGGAATAACAATCTTTACAGGCATTTGGACAGTTTTCAGCATAAAGTGCGTAGGGTACAGAGAGCATTTGAGTTGTTCCGTTGATGCTGTAGGAAAATCCTCCAGTGGGATCTATCTCGGTTTTTAGGAAATATGGACCATTTGCCCAATTGATATTGTCTATGCTGTTGAACAAAACAGTTCCTCCGCCTATTTCAGCAGTTGCCAAACCGCTTGAGTTTGTTGTTATACGCTGTGTCTCGCCATATACAATGTTACCGTTTGCGGATCCCTGAATAATGATAAATCTGAGACCGACCGGCCTGTTCACAATCAGGTTATTTGCCTGATCCCTGATGACGGCCTGCCAACTGAATTTGTATGGCGCTTGTGCATTGGCCGAAAAAATTAAAAATAAGTTGAAAATCAAAATTTTGTAAGCTGTATTCATAGCTTTCAGCAGGTTAAGTTTTATGGAATTTCATGGATTGAAAAATAAAGATAATGAAACATCTGAATTAAATCAGTTAAAAAATCCAATCCTATATAATTTTAAAACTCGATGATAAGCATCTGTTTTTAAACTTTCGAGGGCATTCGATTTTTTTAGGCTTTAGCCTCTTCCATCCTTTCTTCCGATAGCTCCTAAAATCCGCAAGTGTAATTTCGAGCGTGAGTTTTCATCTGTAAATTACGTTTATGGTGTTACATAATTACTCAGGAACCTAATTTTGAAGTACTAAATAGTATCATATAATTAAAAAATAGATAACTTACACTGTCATTCTATTATAAAACTATCTTTTCTAAAGCATTGGAAATAAAATATTTACTCACATTATTTTTATGTAAGTTTTTAATTTATTGTTATCTATCAAAGGCGCTTTTTACTTGTATTTAATCAAATACAAATGAGTCGCTAAATATTTTAAGTTTCATTTGCCTGCTTTGTTTTATCCACTTAACGGGTAGAATAATAAATCTAAAAATAAATTTTTTGATCCTAAATGTTGGATTCAGGTATTGACATTTTTTTGAAAAAAAATGGATTATGTTATTATATAAATTTCTGCAAATAGCTGATAAATAAAGAAAAACAAGATTTTTATTCAAGGAAGAAAAAGGAAGTTTTTGCCATCCAAAATCATTTTTGAGAATATCAAATTGTTTTTCCATATTTCCTCTTCTGTTGTAAAAATTAGCCACTTCCATGTCAGTCATTTCAAAATTATTAGTCAATACTGCACAATAATCATATTCGTCCTGTGTAATCAAATTCGTCTGGCCATCTTTACGTAATCTTCTTTTAACCAATAATCGGTATTGTTTTGGTTTAATACCATTCTCCTTAGATCGTTTAACAAAAGGTGTTATCGTTATCGAACCTACTTGAAGTTCTCCAAACTGGTCTGTTGTCTTTGTCCAATTTTGAACTTCACTAAAATATTTTTCTACGTAGCTATTTCTACAACCGATGTAAAAAAAATCAGATTTTTGATCCAGTAAGTCAACTACTTCAAATTGGTATGAGGCCGAATCGGCTCTAAAATGGGAAACTTTGCGAACATTACATTTTGCTAAAGCACCGAACAAGTTATTTAATGTGTCTATCTGAAAGGACTTAGCATCAGAGTTGCCATTTCTATTTTCAATGTATAAAATAAATTCTTCATTAAGCGTACAAACACCGGGTTGATAGCCATAATCTCTTTTGTATGTCATTTTACTATCGCGCTTCTCATTGAAAATTATGGTATTGTCATAATCGAGAATCAACGCTTCAGAGGCTAAAATCCCTGCTTTTGAAAGTACAGCTAAATTTAGATTACAAAGATTTTGATTTGTATTAAATTCATGGTCAACAGTACCTCTTTTAGTTCTACATGTTTGAACTTCGGTAGCTAATTCAGAAAATCGCCTTAATACAGTATCTGGACTAGGTATTTTTACAAAAGGGTTCTTTTTAAAATGAGGTTTTAAATTTGTCTGTAGGTCTTCAATGCAATCACCTCCACAAAAATAAATTGACAAGAAAGAGTAGAATAAATCCTTCCAAGAGTACAAAGAATTGGTACTTAAATTGGGCAGAGAATCATTTAATATTTTTTCAATTTCAAGGTTATCAAGATGCTGAAAAACAAAATTTATTCCTCCAAAAGATGAGATTGTATTAGATTTTATTACTTTCAAACTTCGATTTTTGTGCAACACCAAGATAGGTGAAATTATCGAAAGTGCAAAATATTGTTAATCAATATTTTGCACTATTTTTTAATCCCGAGTTGCGGATTTTAGGAGCTATCGGGATTTCATCTTTTTTGTTAAATTTCGCACTGAATACCACATTTTTTAAACTAAAAAACTATATTTGCACTATTCCTAAACAATTTTAAAACTTAAAAAAATGAGAAAAATTATATTTTTTGTGATGATGATGTTTGCTGTGTGGGGAAATGCACAGAGCTGGACAGAACAGACTTCGTCGCTTAGTACTTCAATATCTGAAGTATTTTTTATCAAT
>JBIPOO010000216.1:0-6646 GCA_044379045.1 Saprospira sp. | reverse complement strand
TAAATCTACCCATTGACATGAAAACAATAGCCCTTTCTCTCCTACTCCCTATTTCACAACTGTTTGCACAGCAAAGCAATGCAGTAATTGAGCTTAGTTTGACAAATCAGCATTCATCCGCCGGCAAAATTTATGTGGCGATTTATAACAGTGAGCAAAGTTTCGGAATACCCGAAAAGGCTTATTTAACTGATATTATAGAGGCAAAAAAACCATTTTTGGCAAGTATTGAACTTAAAAGCGGAAACTATGCCATTGCAGTGTATCAAGACATTAACAACAATGGAAAACTCGATAAAAACTGGGTGGGTATTCCTACCGAACCTTACGGATTTTCCAAAGACCCCTTAATCAGATTTGGCCCGCCACTCTATGAAGATTGTCAGCTCCATATACAGGGTAAAAACATTATAAGCATACGACTTCGATAAGAAATGAAGCAGCCTTCGAAATTTTCGCAGCTTTCCCACAACAGAACAAACTAAAAACTAGAAATAATTCGCAAAGCAAAACTGATTTTTACTGTTTTAACTATATATTGCAGAAAAAATTTAAACAGTATAAGATGCCTAAAATTATTTGCCTGCTAAGCGTTTTCGCTATGTTTATTTTTTCTTGCAAAAGCCCTGAAAAAATTATTAAAAAACCGGTTGGTCTAAATCTTGAAATGCTCTACAAAGTATGGAGTGTCGACTCTATGATTCTAGGGGATAAGGTTGTAAGCGGTTTTGAGTTGGGCGAACCTCAATATGAATTCACCAGAGATGGGCAAAGGATAAAAAGCTATACAACGCCACCACACAAAGAATCGGTAAACTATTTTATCAGAAATGATTCTATTCATTACAAATCTGAAAAAGCATTGCCCTCCTCTGCCATTGCTATCCTTACTGACAGTACCTTGGTATTGAAAAATGAAAAGGCAATATGGAAGCTTTACATCAGGAAATAAAAAAAAGGCCAATGGCCTTTTTTTTATTTTTATTTTTTGGGTTTCATATTAGTTTTTGAAACCGATGTTTTTTTATCTTTCTTAATGGAAATACCGTTTGCTTTTAGATACTCTTCTATAAGACCGCTTACTATTTGACGCATCTCCTTTTTCTCAGTTCTGGCAATATTTTTCAAAAGCTCCACTTTATCCGTATCTAAAACAAAGGTTACCCTTTTTGTTTTGGGGTATCGTTCCTTATGGTCATTTTCAAGTTCTTTTTCAAAATCTTTGAAAAGCGTACTCTGCAATAACACTTCGATACCGATAACCCTTTTGTTTCCTTTTTTAGCAACACCTCTTTTTACTTCAGTTACTGTAGTTCCATCCCCAATAACCTCTTCAATACTGTCTTTAAAAAACGACTCAAGGCCTTCCGAAAAAGATTTTCGATAGGCTTTTTTTTGAACGTTCTTTTCTTTTTCTTCTTCAGGATGTTCCAAAACTGCAACCGCTTCCTGCTCATCCAAAGACTTCGACAGAAATTTGGGATTGTCCTGTTTGTTGTCTTCGTTTAAGGTATGCGCAAAAATTGAGGACAGGTTATCCGAAAAAGATTTTTTATTGTTTTTTGACATCAAAGAAATATTATAAAAATCAGAAACTTATGAGGGTCAGTCAATTAGGCTTTTAAGATAAATTTACTAACGTCAAGTTACAAATTATTTTTGAAAAGCATGAAGAGATTCCTCATTTATTATTAAAAAACTTTGAGCTGACCAAAAAGGTTCCAAATATTATTCAGATTCAATTTCATCAGCTAAATCCTCTTCTGGATTCGGATTTTCGATATAATCAATAGCTTCTTTGGCCAGTCTGCTATCAGGAAAGTGTTTTAGTACATCTTTGTAACTTTCGAGTGCCTTTTCAATATTTCCAGATCGCCAGAAGCAAAGCGAGCGGTTAATGAGTGACATTTCCCTGTAGCTTATTTTCGATGCACTCAATAATAAGATTGCCCTATAGTCATCGAGCCATTTATTATTACAGAAGTAATTCCAGCTTTTTTCAAAAGCCAATGCAGCCATTTCGTACTCTTTGTGCACCAAAAGCCTGAAGCCCATTCGGTGATGTCGGGGAATTGTTCGCTGTAAAACCATAGAAAGTCCCATGTAAGACACAGCACTGATAAGTATAGATAAATCGGTTTTAAGCCCTGCCAAAAACAAAATTAAGGTTATAACGCCCGCTATAAGCGCGTGTAAAAAAAAGGCAATCCAGCTTACCTGTCTTATTAAATCCAGCATTTTAATAAATTTGAATGCAAATATATAGATTAGTAAATAAAACTACTCTTTTTTCCAATCAGGAATAAAATTACTTCCCTGTGTGTATGGCGCCCCAAGTTTGTAGAGTGACTCTTCAATTTTTGCAATCTCATCGTTCATTTTGCTCAAATCTTTAAGAAATCCCTCAAAAATTTCGGCCGATTCATTGTAATGTCTGTTTGAAGAAGCAGGTACTGCTGAAGTAGCCGACCAAAAATTATCCATTGCCGATTCAATTCTGCCCAACAGACCGGGGCTGTAGGCAAACTCACGGCTCGATAGGCTTGCATCGCCATAAAGCACAATACCCATTTCCTTTTGTCTGAGGTTCAGTACGGCAATTTTTTCCAATAATTTCAAATCGGCATCGCTTGTTTCCTGCACTGCTTTTTGTACATATTTTAATCTGTTGGTCTGATTAGCAAAGACCTCAGATGCTCCTCGGGCGGCTCTGCGCATCTTAGCCATTTTCACACTGAATGCATTCAACTGATTTTTATCGGCCGCAGCTAGGCTGACATTGTTTAACGGTTTAATAGTGAATGGGGTTATAGCGCTCAATTCCGTCAGTTTCCCATCCTGAAACTTGTGGAACTGGATATTGTAGGTGCCTGGAGCAGCCAAAGCGCCGCTGGCACTACTTTCATATCTACCGGCAGATTTATTTTGCAGTTGTACCGGCACCAAAGCTTCGTAACGAAAATCCCATTGCAGTCTGTTAAATCCTTTTTGTGGCTTGTCAATACGTAGTCTTCTCACAACTTCACCCTGCGCATCTGATATTGTTGCAATGAGGTAAGGATTGCTTTCCCAGTCCTCCTTGTGCAGTGCATCGAGCGAGGGATAAGGAACATCTTTTCCGTTTTTTACCAATTCAGATTCCTTTTTCTTGCGTTGGTCCTTTATTGTCAGAAAGGTTGTGTCATTAAAAAGATAAGTAATAACAGCCGCTACAGGTGGATTCTCAGCCCCATAATAGGACTCTCCCTGATTTGCTTTACCTGACAAACCCAAAGGAGTTGACTCTATAAACATCCAGGAATCTTTAATGGGATAAACTGTAAGGTCTTTTTTTAGATCCTCCTCTTTAAAATTTCTGAGTGCGGAATAATCATCCAAAATATAGAATCCGCGACCAAAACTGGCAAGTACCAGGTCATTTTCCCTGCGCTGAATTTCTATATCTTTGATGGCAATAGTCGGTAGACCAGCTTTTAGTTGATGCCAATTCTGCCCACCATCTTTACTGAAGAAAAACCCGAATTCTGTACCAGCAAAAAGCAAATTTCTATCGACATGGTCTTCTGCAATATCATAAACGGTACCTCTTTGGGGCAAATTTCCTGAGATGGATTTCCAACTTTTACCTTTGTCGCTGCTTTTGAAAATATATGGTTTAAAGTCCCCGTTTTTATGATTATTAAATACCGCATAAACCAAGTCAGATTCGTATTGAGAAGCTACAATTGCGTTAACAAAGGTCATTTGAGGTACACCTTCAATTTTATCAATTTTTTTCCAACTCTGACCAGCATTTTCCGAAACCTGAACTAATCCGTCATCTGTACCGGCATAGAGTAACCCCTCTTTTTTAGGCGACTCATCGAAAGCAGTTATGTTTCCAAAAATGGAAGTACTTTTGTTTTTCATAACGGCATCGGCACTCCAGACACGTCCCATAACACGCATGGTATCTCTGTCTAGTTGTCTTGTAAGATCGGGCGAAACGACTGTCCAGTCATCTCCACGGTTTTCACTTTTGAAGACTTTATTTGCACAGAAATAAATACGGGCTGGATTGTGTGGGCTGACAAGTAGAGGGGAATCCCAGTTCCAACGATAAGGAGTTTCTCCTTTAGCTTCCATTGGTTTTATACCCACGCGTTCGCCACTTTTTTTATCATAACGGGTGAGCCAGCCGTACTGTGCCTGCGCATAAATGATGTCGGGATTTTGAGGGTCGACCTGCGATTCAAAACCATCACCACCCTGCGTGATGAACCAATCTTCATTGGTAATCCCAGCTGCATTTGTAGTTCTCGATGGGCCACCCATGCTGTTGTTGTCCTGCGTCCCCCCGTAAACATAGTAAAAAGGTTCGCGATTATCAACAGCAACTTTATAGAACTGAGTGATGGGTAAATTTGGTTTAAAATGCCAGTTTTCAGCATGATCCCAGGTTTCATAGATTCCACCATCACAGCCTACAAGCCAATGGTTTGTATTATTCGGATCGATCCAAATGGCGTGATTATCTACATGCTTACTTTTTTCACCTGTGGCTTTGAAGTTTTTACCGCCATCCTCGCTGTGATGCAACCATGTATCCATGGCAAAAACCTTGTTTACATCCTTTGGGTCGCAGAAAATTTCCTGGTAATAATTTCCGCTGGTATTAAAACCACTTCTTTTCTCCCAGCTTGCACCGCGGTCGGTTGAGCGATAAACACCCTTATCATCACCCGATGTTTCGACAATAGCGTAAACATAGTCGGGGTTAACTGGCGAAATAGCCAAACCGATTCTGCCTACAAAATCACCCGTCGGTAAGCCTCCTTTGACTTGTTTCCAGGTTTTGCCACCATCTTCCGATTTGTGTACTCCCGAACCGGGACCACCGCCCAGGTAAGTAAATACATGTCTGCGACGTTGATGTGTAACAGCATAAATGACGTCGGGATTGCGCGGATCGAGATGTACCTCGTTCACCCCCGTATGTACATCTGATTCGAGTACTTTTTTCCAATTGTTGCCACCATCCTCTGTTTTGTAGAGTCCCCTTTCCCCGCCTTCGCTCCAAAGTGGTCCGTAGGCAGCCACATACACAATATTATGATTTCGGGGATCCACCTGAATCATTCCGATATGCTCCGAATTTTTCAGTCCCATATTTTTCCAGCTTTTTCCAGCATCCTCACTTTTGTAAACACCATCGCCATAGGCAACAGAACGTTGATTATTATTTTCTCCGGTTCCAACCCAAACAATATTTTCATTTCCGGGTGCCAAAGTAATACAGCCAATTGAATAAGAAGCTTCGTTGTCGAAAATCGGAAAATAGGTTGTGCCCGCGTTGTTGGTTTTCCATACACCCCCCGATGCAACAGCTACATAGTATTGTGCCGGATTTTTCGGATTAACAGCAAGGTCACCTATTCTGCCCGAATGTGTAGCTGGTCCTATACATCTAAATTTTAAGGCAGATAAACTCGGCATTTTGGATTTATCCTGAGCCGAGATACTAATCGCTAAAAAAAGCATTAAAAAAGTAAAAAAATGGCGTCCCATAATTTTGGCATTATTGAATTTAAAAACAAAATATAAATCAAATTTATTTACTTCGCATTGCATCAACCGCTTCCATATTTGCAGCATTCAAGGCTGGTATGATTCCGGAAACAACCCCTGAAATTGCAGCTATTGAAATACCTATAATCATGTTTTTTGCCGAAAGGAAAATTTCAAACTGAAAAATTGCCGAAGCAGCCAATGCGGCCAGATAGACAAAAATCAGCCCTATTAATCCCCCAATGAGACAAAGCACAATAGATTCGACTAAAAACTCTGTAAGAATTACATATTTTTTGGCCCCCAGTGCTTTTTTGATACCAATGATATTGGTACGTTCCTTTACAGAAACGAACATTATGTTTGCAACAGAAAACATTCCTACAAAAATAGCAAATCCACCAATAAAAAGTCCGGCGAGGTTTATCACACCAAAAATAGAACCCAGAAGATTTGATATGATTGAAAGCGTATTTAGTGCAAAATTATTTTCTTCTTTTGGTTTTAACTTACGGCTTGCCCTTAAAACGCCCACCAGTTCATCACTCAACTGATCCACGCTTACTTCCGGCCTTGCTTTTACCGAAACCGAAGTTCTTCCCCTGTTAAATTCAGAATTGGACGTATTAACATATTTTCTTGCGGTATTATAAGGTACAATACCAACATTATCAAAGTTAATAGGGTTAATCAAATCTTTGCCTTCTTTTTTTAAAACACCCACAATTTTAAGTTTTTGGCCCTTAGCCTTGATGGTTTTACCTACAGGATCTTCCCCCTCTCTGAATAATTTTTTGTACACCTCATAGCCGATAATAACATCGTTGGTGCCATGGTAAAACTCCGCTGCCGTAAAATAGCGTCCATAATAAAATTCCAAACCAAACATCTCACGATAATCTTCGGTTACTCCAATATAAAAAACTCCGGATGCAGTTGCTGTTTTAGACTCTGTAGACTGGTTACCAATAAATACATTGAAAGAGACAATATCGGCACTTTTACAATTTTTCTTAATGGACTGATAATCCGTATAAGAAGCTTCTGGCCTGCGCATATATTTCCAGAAATTTTCACGTGGATCTTCACCCCAGGGCAT
>JBIPOO010000126.1:0-10541 GCA_044379045.1 Saprospira sp. | reverse complement strand
TAATGCTTGGCGAAATTAATGATTGGGGCAAGATTGTCAAAAATAAAAATGGTGAAATTACTATTTGTTTGAGAGACAGCAGCTCTGGTAGTTTCAGATTTATTGAGGAGAAATTTCTTTCTCATAAAATTCCCGACAACAGTAAAAAAACTGCAAAGTTTGAGCAATACGATTATTTTGAAAAGATTGTAAAAAAAGTTTCAGAAGACCCCAATAGTTTAGGTTTAATCGACTATGGCATCGACAGTTCACTGTTAAATAATATTTACAATTTAGGTCTGATTATCAACGATAAGGATACTATTTTCCCAAATGATCAAAGTATTTCCTCTTTTAAATATCCACTTTCAAGACCTTTGATTTTGTACAGCAGAGGCGATATTGCTAAAAATGCTTATTTAAAGAATTTTATTCTTTTCTGCCAATCGGAAAAGGCCGCTGTGATCGTAAAAAAGATGGGATTTGTAGCGAATGAAAGGAAAAGATGACCACTCCCGAAAGTTATCGAGGAAGCGATCGAGGTTTTGTGGCACTCTCTGTAAAACTTTGTGTGCGCTGTGGTAAATTTTCATAAAGAGCGCTATCTTCTTTCACTTCTTTTCTCTTCTGTTCTACTACGGCAAAGGCGCAAAGCCACACCAGATCAATATTTTCGCAGAGGCACAGAGGTTCAGCAAGTAAGAATTATGAAGCTAAAATTCAGAATTTACAAGAAAGCCTTGGGTAACCCTTCACCCTGATAGCCACATTCATCTTTAAGTCTCGCGCAGCGAAAAGGAGAAAAATCCAAAGGATTTTGACCAGCCCCATCGGGGTCAAATATTGGTAACAGATACGTTAGTGACTGTGCCCCCGACCCCGTTAGGTGGTCGTACACATCACTGCCAAGAAAATCTTTCATTAGCGGCAATTATATACCGCGCTCCGCTACTATTGTTTTTCTCAAAGGCTATAGCCGTTTGGAAAAATTCGTTGCAATGAAACTACAATTCATAGAATTAATAATTTTCAAATTGTCAAATTTTCAAATTGAGAAATGTTTTCTCTCCCACTCAGCTTTTATTTCGGACAAGAGGTCATCTAAATTATCGTATTGCGAAACTAGGTTTGAGATTTGATTAAATTTCTGCATAGTAGGTGATACATAATTCTGAACATCACTCAGGGTAATTTCTGCATCGCTAAGGATTATCAGTCTTTCGATAACATTTCTAAGTTCTCTGATATTTCCGGTCCAATCCATTTCCTGCAATAATTTAATTGCATCTGGCTGTACTTTTTTAATAGAACGACCATAGTCATTACACACCGATTCTACAAAATGTTCTACCAGTAATGGAATGTCATCTTTTCGGTCATTTAGTGAAGGAACCTGAATAATGATAACAGCAAGGCGGTGATAAAGGTCTTCGCGGAAGCGGCCTTCAGCTATTTCTTTGCGTAGATCTTTGTTGGTAGCTGCAATAATACGAACATCTACTTTCAAATCTTTATCGCCACCTACTCTTGTAATTTTATGTTCCTGTAGGGCGCGTAAAACTTTGGCTTGAGCAGACAAGCTCATATCCCCTATTTCATCGAGGAATAAGGTGCCGCCATGCGCCTGTTCAAACTTACCGATTCGTTGCTTTATAGCTGAAGTAAAGGCACCCTTTTCGTGACCGAAAAGTTCACTTTCGATCAATTCTGATGGTATAGCCGCGCAATTCACCTCAACCAATAATTTGTCGGCTCTTTCGCTTTTTTCATGAATCCAGCGTGCTACCAATTCTTTACCCGTACCATTTGGTCCGGTAACCAAAACTCTGGCATCGGTACCTGCAATGCGGTCGATGGTTTCTTTTATTTTTAGAATACCTGCAGAGTTGCCCACAATTTCCTGGGTCTTGCTTTTGCTAATCTTTTTCTTGAGCACCTTAGTCTCTGATACCAAACTCGACTTGTCAAGGGCGTTGCGTATAGTAATTAATAAACGATTCAAATCTGGTGGCTTGGAAATATAATCGAAGGCACCTTTTTTAACAGTTTCAACGGCAGTGTCAATATCTCCGTGACCTGAAATCATGATTATTGGGACGTCGGGACAAATGAGCTGCGCACGCTCCAATACTTCCATGCCATCCATCTTTGGCATTTTGATGTCGCAGATGATGGCGTCGTATGAATTCTGTTTAATTTTTGAAAGTGCATCGATACCGTCTTTTGCCTCTTCCACTTCGTAATCCTCCATTTCGAGGATATCGCGCAGGGCGTTACGGATTGCTTCTTCGTCGTCGATGATAAGTATTGTCGGCATAATTTAGTTGAATTTGAAACCAATGGCAATATTACAGAAACTGAGCCTGAATTCAAAATGATTCTACAATTTCTGAACTTTCGGCAAAAAAAAAGCCTCCTTTGTAAGGAGGCTACATAAAATGTTAAAATTATTAGAATCTTAAAAACAAAGACAATTTGATTATTTTGTTTTTTCAAAATCTTTCAAAGTTGTATGAGTTGATGCTTTTAATAATTCTTCACTTTTTGAAAGCTCTTTGGTCTTTCCATCATGAACATTTAATTTTTGAGGGCCCATTGCTGGGGCAAAACGCTCTGAAGAGTATGGTGCAATAGACCCATCAGACATGACTTCATCGGCTCGGTTTGCAACAATTGACCAGGAGAAAGCAGTATTTGAAGTTCCTCCTGCTAGTTCAATAACATCAAATCCATGCTGAGATTTATTGGCTACATAAACACCCTTGCAATCACCTTCCAATTGTATAAAGACTTTTATAGGATGTTTTTCATTAACAACAATATTTTTAGCGAAGATAGGATCGATAAGGATGTGAGCCTTACCATTAACTAATTTACCAGTACCATAATCCTGAAATAAATTTTCGGGTGCCTCAGGACAGCTCAAAACAACAAGATTATCATTTAAATCTTTTACTGTAGTATTAACGGTTCCATTACCTTCTATTTTACGATTTACACCAGCAGCAGTTCTCGCACCAACATAAGCGTAAGACTGAGCACCTGTTTCAAAATAACCTCCTGCTCTGATAACATTGGCTGTATTAGTAGAAATTCCTGTAACACCATATATTGTACTCACCCCATTAACTCCAGAACCAGCAGTTAATGATAAAATACCCGCACCATTACTTCTTCCAGTTACACCTGTACCATTTGCAGCCTGAGTAGCATTGGCAAATAGGCCAGTAACAAGACCATTTATAGCAGCCCCACTTCCAGCTGTGAGGTAGGTACCAGCAACGTTATTACCAACAGCATATAGTCCAGTACCAGTAGCATTTAGATTAAAAAACTCTCCACCATTTGAAGTTGTAGCATTTGTTTGGCCATAAATACCACTTCCTGCAGTTGCTGGTGTAGTACTTGTATTATAAGCTCGAACTCCATCACCTGTCCCAGCATTCTGTCCCTGCCAGCCAGCAGCAGTACTATTGACGAAGGCAATACCACCAATACCTGCGGTTGAACTGCTTGAAGCATAAACTGCATAAGCCGAACCAGTAGTAGCAGTGTTGAAACTAGCAACACCAATGCCAGTTGGCGAGGCCGAGGAAGCGTTTACACCTCTAGCATCGCCACTCGTGGAAGATACAGATGCTCCAACACCTACAGAAGTTCCTACTGCAGAAGTTAGATTCCTTCCTAAAATACCATAACTTGTTGAACCAGTAGGGGTTGAAACTCCTTCCAAGCTACCAAAAATACCAATTCCTGCATTATCCGTAGCACTATAACTTTCTCCATAAATCCCAACGCCATTTGCCCCAACATAGCCATTAATTGCAAAGATTCCCAATGCATTTGTGGCACCTGTTAATCCTGTTCCATAAACGGAGAAAACATCCCCAGCAACAGGTGTTGTAGAATTATAAGCGGCTTGACCATTAGCAAGAATACGCATTCTTTCATTCAATGCCGCAGCACCTCCTGTTTTTATAACAAAGGCCTGAGCATCGGTAGTTCCAATAAAATTGGTGCCTGCTGTTGTGCCACTGTTACCTACAGTGTACCAGGCATCGGTAGATGGCGTGCCGCTTCCACCTTTTACAAGTGAACCGTTTGCATCAACAAAAACAGCCTTCAGGGGTGTACCATTGCCTGTAAATGTACCTGCGGAAGACAATCCGTCAATTCTGAGACCATTGCCTGAACCTGCAACATGCAGTTTCTCAACTGGCGTGGATGTGCCAATACCAACGTTTTGTGAAAATAAATTAGGTGAAAGTATTACACTTAAAAAAATTAATAGTAAATGATTTTTCATAAAGTAGTATTTTTATTTAATTAACATCAAATCTAGGAATTAAATTTTAGAAATAAACATTTCTAATGCAACATTTTAATGTGATATTTCTATGGAATTAGTTATTTCTCTTTGTATTATTCTATCCAGATAGGAAAAATAAAAATACTCGGATGATTTTATCACCTGCGTTATTGATACGGTACAGACTAAATTATTATTTCGACTCATTATCAATCCGTTTTCTATATCATCAGCACCAGCTGTTTTGTGAAATTTCAAAATTTCGGCAGCATTGTTTTCTTGTTCTGCAGCAAGCCAATTTTGAAACCAGGCAATCCTTTTATTTTTAATTTCATCGTTATATAAGGTACTCGAGGACCAAATATGGGGTTTTTCTGGGTCTAACTCCAAAAGATGCTTTGCTGCCCCATCCCACCTAAAATCGAAGAGTTTACCATTATCGAAGATAACCATCGTAAAAGGCTCAATTCCATCGAAGTAATAATTTGTTACAAACTGTGCTGTAGTGCCGTATTCAAAATAATCCAATACAACCAAGCCGCGACTTCTGCGGTAAGGCGGCTCATGTTTATGTTTTTGAAAAGCGCCATTTAACAGACATACCAAACGATTGTCGGCAGATGCTGAAATCCAGGTACCTCCATGTTTTGGTTCCTTTGGAAATAGCAGATTATTTGCCTCATCATAATAAAGTTCCATTGGCTGCCTGCTTGGCGTTTCATCTCGGTTTGAGGTAAGACAGAATTCATCGTTGCCCAATGGCAGATAGGTTACTGTGCACATTTTTAATACTTTTTAGTAAGTTCTATCTTGTTTTCGAACATGGATTTCAAACGACCATCGTGGGTAACAATTATGAGTGTGGCTCCGCTTTCTTTGCTCTGCTCCAATAATAAATTTACCACCTCGGTACAATTAATGTCGTCTAAGCTTGAAGTGGGTTCATCGGCCAGAATAAGCTGTGGTGAGTTGACAAGGGCACGGGCAATAGCTACGCGCTGCTGTTCTCCCTGGCTTAACTTTGATGGCTTAGCCTTGAGCTTGGCCCCCAAATTCAAGCGTTCCAAGATTGTTTTTACCTTGTCTGAATTCTGCTTTTCTCCCGAAAGGTATTGAGCGGCCATTAGATTTTCTTCAACATTCAGCGACTTAATCAAATGTGATTGCTGAAAAATAATTCCGATATGTTTTCCTCGAAAAGCATCCAATTTAGATTCCGAAAGAGCAGACATATCCGTTCCATTTACATTGATTGATCCGCTTTGTGATTTGAGTAATCCACCAATAAGATGTAATAAGGTAGTTTTTCCACATCCCGATTGGCCTAAAATTAGCCAGTGAGCACCTTTTTCACAATTCATATCCGGAAATGAGAAGCTATTCTCATCGTTATAAGCAAATTTTAAATCTTTTGTCTGAAGCATAAATAAGCTATTTTTCTTTCTTTAAAAAAGGGAAGACACAAATTGCATCTTCCCTTTAAATGACAGTTTAAATCCTGAATTGTTTATTTCTTTAATACAATCTTGGCAGTAACTACTTCCGAACCGATGATTATACGTGCCATATAAAGTCCGGCAGGATAATCTGATAAGTCGGCATTGTATTGCTGAACTTTGGCATTATTAGAAGTAAAGCTTTGTACCAGTTTGCCATCCACCGCATAAATATCTAGTTTAACCTCAGTTTCTTCATTCAAAGAAAGTTGGAAGTTAACAATATCAGAAGTTGGATTCGGGAAAATATTCAAAGATTCTACTACCTCGATATTTTCAACAAGTGAAGGTATTGCATAGTCAACTACAACAGTCTGTACTGAACTACAACCATTGATATCGGTAACAGTAACTGTGTAAGTACCTGCAACCAAGCCACTGATTGAAGCAGAGGTTAGACCTGTATTCCATAGGAAATAATAAGGGGCTTGTCCACCGCTTACAGACACATCGATTGCGCCACCCAATTGAACAGCTTCGTCCTGTACATTATCAACAGTGATTTGTACGGTGCTGACGATGTTCATAGTGGTGCTAATGTTGGTCTGACAGCCATTGGCATCAGTTACCGTAACTGAATAAGATCCATTGGCAACTCCATTGAGGTCTTCAGTTGTAGCTCCGGTGCTCCAAAGATAGCTGTAAGGCGTAACACCACCAGCCACTGAAATATCAATCAAACCATCCACCAATACTCCGCAGGAAGGACTGGAGGTATTAACTGCATTGAAACTCAGGGTAGTTGGTCCATTTACGGTATAGGTATCGCTGTAGAAACAAGCATTGGCATCGCTGACAGTTACCTCGTAGTTACCAGTGTTCAATCCATTAATATCCTCAGTAGTTGCACCTGTACTCCAGATATAGGTATAAGGAGCAGTACTTCCGTTAACCGTGAGGTCAACAAAACCAGTTCCAGCATTTCCGCAAGTCAAAGAATTTGAACTAGAAGAAAGCGTTACAGATGAGAAATTAAGTACATCTTTGGTATCAACTATTCTACAACCATTGGCATCTGTTACCGTAAGTGAATATAGCGCTGGATTTTGAACAGTTATTGTCTGAGTAGTTTGTCCTGTGCTCCACAGATAGCTGGCTAAGTTGGCCGGTGCACTGATATCGAGTGTTGAGTTACTGCAGATAGTTGTGTCATTACCAATATTGATTGGAGAAGGTATAATAATTCCAACATTTACAGGGAAACGGGTAGTTCCGCAAGCAATTACTTCGGCATAATAAGTTGTACCAAAAACAAGTGGTCCGGTTACAAAGGTATCTGAAGTGGATAAAACAACACCACCAGCAGGCACATCATACCAATTAATACCACCTGATGGTACAGTTGTGATAGAACCAGACTGATTCAAACAAGCATTATTTACAGAGAATACAGGAGTAGCTGGAACAATATTTCTACAAATGAAGAAAGTATCATTTGCCGAATTGGCATCGCCGATCATCTGCACAATCACCTGGAAGCAGAAAGTACCACCGCCCGTTGTGTTGATATTTCCAACATTTACATTGGCAGTTTGACCAGTTGCTAAAGAACCACTGTAAGAACCAGTCAAGGTTGTATTTACAGGTCCAGTTACATTAACAGTTACGTTTACAGCTGTAACGGAAGCCAAACCGCTGTTACCAACTGTTACATCAACAGTTTGAGTAGCATTTTCACAAATATTTGCCAAAGGACTTACTACGCCAATTGCGATGGCATCATTGTTTACGAGGAAGATTTCGTCTGCTCCAATATCTGGACGAGTAGAACCTGCAGAAGGTCTTTGGTCACCATCAATATCGGAAGCAATAACGATTGTACTGTCGGCTGCAGCGTGTAAAAGCACATTTTGAATATGCAAATCACCGTTGGTCAAACTCACATATTGAGGATTCACATTCAGTGAATTCTGGTCGTAACCGAATGCATTGGTAGTTCTCCAGTTATTGAAAGTATAATTTGTGGTTGCGTATCTGATGGTATTTACACCAGCAGAGAAGAAATTATTATTGTCCATATCGAGTTGTGCAGTGTTTACCGTACACTCAAATGCGTATGATGTTGTGCTTGTACTCGAAGTTGAGAAGATATTATTTCTAAAATCCATCGTACCCGAAACAGGCGCTAAAATATAGGCTCCATTACAGCTTGCAGTCGTCGCAGAGGAACTAGCAAAAGTGTTGTGCCAAACATCAACAGTTCCACAGGTTGTCATATAAAGTGCATCGTCGGCACGGCTTGTAACCATATTGTTACTGATAACAGCGCGTGGACCGAATGAAGGGTTATTAGCACTTGAAAGATAAATTCCCCAGTCGATAGTATGAATCAGATTTTTTTTGATGCTGTAATAAACGGGATCGAAAATATAAAGTCCAGCTGCAAGTGTAGAGCCGGTTATAGAAGTAATGGTATTGCCTTCAACAACCAAGGTATCAATCTCATCGGTATAAACGCCATAATCATCGTAACCTTCGATTGTGTTATCTATGATGTTGATATTGTGAATTGGGTTATTTAGATCTCCTTCGATGTGAATACCCATTTCACCACCATTGATGGTATTGCCTTCTATTAAAAGATTATTAGCAGTATTCCCCTCGGCAAAATCATCACTGATTGAAGCAGAAGCAACAATACCAATTTTATCGGCTACACCTGCAAACCAGGTAGCGTTGATTACATTTCCGATAATTTTATTATTATCAGCCTGATTGATTAAATGAATACCATGTCCTCTGATGATGCCTTGAGCAGTTGTTGAGATAGTCATGTTCTGAACTGTAACAAACTGTACCTCATTGAGCAGCACGGTAGCAAATTTTTGAGCGCTTCCGTCATGTGTCAATGTTACAGAGTCAGGATTAACACCATCAAATGTTACCGTATTAGTAAGGCTGGCACCCGGTATATTTCCTTCAAGCGCAAGTTGCTGACCTGTATAAACACCAGGAGAAAGATCAAAAGTAACAGGGCCACTCACTCCACACTGATAAAGTGTACTGATAGCTTCTGCAATGCTTGGAAAATCATCGGTTGGTCTACCAACAGTGTACTGACCATTCAGACCAGGACAGATAAAGATTCGGAAAGTATCGTTCGAAGTTCTTTCGTCCTGTACAGAATTTGGAAGTATTGTCCAAAATTCCATATCAGCATTCGTACCAGGGAAATAATTAATACTACCCAATACAACATCGGAAGTTTGTTGAGGAGCAATAGGCGAACCAGTGTAAGTAAAGTTGCTTTGTTGAACTCCGTTGTATTTCCACTGAACAGTAAAAATAGTTAGCGGCTGTACTGCAAAGTTTTTAACAGTAACAGTTACAGGTTGGAAACCCGCAGCAAGCGGAGAAACAGGCGTGGTCATGTTAATAACCCCGGCATCATTATCTTTGGGTTTGTATTCATCTGCACCAATATCTACAGTTGTAGATCCCGTAAAAGGTCTGCTTTCTCCATCAAAATCGGTTGTAACACCAACACTGTTATCGCCAGCATCGTTGGCAAGAATACCATCTACATGCAAATCGGTAGCGCTGAAGAATACTGGATTGCCGTTTCTATCATTTGAACCATGTCCAAAGGTATTATTTTGCCATTGCGCAAAGTCGGCAAATGTTGTGGTACCGAAAGCGATAAAGTTATTATTTGGATTAGGATTAGCCTGATAGAAAAGGTTGTTATCCATTGAGGCAAAAGGAGAACTTACACTTGATCGGAAGACATAACCCGACTCATTAGCAAAAATATTATTCTTGATATTGATGTCATTTGGCGTAAGTAGGTATGCTGTTGCATTTGTAGCACTAGTACCTGTTCCGTAAACTGTATTGTGATAAAAATCGGTAGCACGTACTCCAGAAAAATACAAACCACCTGCATCGGTAAATCTTACCATATTATTTACAACCTTATTACGAACAGTAACAGTACCAATTGTACCCATATTGAAACAATAAATACCATAATCATTTACATTGACATAGTTGTTTGAAATAACATAGCTTCTGGCATCGAAAATATACATACCATATGTAAATGATGACAGTAAATTTTCGACGCGATTGCCAATTATTTCAAGAGAGTCTTGGTCATCGGCATAAATACCATAATCGTCCACATTTGTTATAGTATTATTTAATACTCTGTTATAAGTATTTCTTGTAGCAGTGGCAGCTTCGATACGAATACCCATATCACCTCCACTGATTGTGTTACCCTGAATGAGATTAAAACTACCGTTGTTACCCTCTGTTCCAGCAGCGGCGTAAGCTGCCTGAATAGCAATACCATAAACGGAAATTACGCCAGGGTTATAAAACATTTCTATTTTATTATTTAGCAATCGGTTGTTAGAAGCATTGTTGATTAGTAAGGCTCCCCAAGCAAGTGTAGTGCCAGTATTTCTTATTGAAAGGTTTTGTACAGTTACAAAATTTACCCCATCGAATGCCAGGGTTGCATTTCCATTAGCACCTGTGCCATCATGTGTGAGCACTGTATTTGCTGTACCAGCGCCATTTATTGTAACAGTGTTTGTTGCACTTGCTCCAATGATTGGCCCGACAAATCTTACAGATCCGCTATACAAACCTGATTGAAGATTCATGATAACAGGACCACTGATTCCGCAAGAATAAAGTGCGGTCATCATATCGGCAATTGTAGGAAAATCGGAAGTTGGAGTTCCAACCGTATAAGTTCCTGCAGCTAAGGCGCCACAAAGCGTAATTTGAAAAGTGTCATTGTTATT
>JBIPOO010000121.1:0-10973 GCA_044379045.1 Saprospira sp. | reverse complement strand
ACTTGTCCAGAAACGATATAAAGTAGGATTAGGTGGAAAGTTAAAATTACCTAAACTTACAGATGTATTTCCCCCTGCAGCCAAAGGCCCTGTAAAAGGAACCGGGGTCTGAAGTACTCCTGCAACAGACCATTCAATATTTGCTGAGTTGATAACATTATTACCAAAGTTATTGATAGAAACGTTTACCGGTTGCAAACCTGGTGTGAGCGGAGCTGTTGGGTTCAACAAAGCATTAATACCTGCATCATCACTCACCAGTAAACCCCACTGAAAGGTGAGTCCGGATATAGGCAGAAGATTGTTTCTAAAATTGCAGGTTGCAGCATTGGTTGTACCCGCTGTTGATGTTGCCCAGTTTCCTGTTGTAGGAACATTTCTGTTATTGAAGTCGGTAACAGCATCTCCACGTAGACCAACCTGTGCTGTAATAGTTGCTGTAGAAGTAGCGGTACAAGTACCATATACAACCTGAACTATACCTCCCAATTCATTTAAACGAATTTGAAAGTTGATAACATCGCCAGTTCCGGCAAATCTTCTGAAATTTGACCACTGTACAACCAAAACGCGGTTTGGGGCTGTACCAATGGTTTGATAACGGAGGGTTGAACCTGTTTGTCCCTGCAAGTCGCGTGCAAAACCAGCAATTCTGTTCTGCAAGGCAGCAGGAGCTGTTGAGGTAGAACTTATTGGAGTATATCCACTTGCAGAGTTCGTATTTACAGATGGCGTTGAGCTTGACTGCCCCAATACTATCCAACCGTTGGTATTTACAGCAAAACGATCATATGTCCGACCATTGTAAGTAAAATTGAAACCAATAGGCAAACCAACACCAGTTGCACCGGATCCTACACCTGCTGGTGCTGCCGGATCGACATAGACCTGGTCATCGGAGGTAGTACTTCCGAGTACCTGACCGCCGGTAATTGCTGTGTAAGTGGTACTTAGCTGAGAGAAGGGATAAGCACTAACCTGAGCTAAAATTGTGTTGACTGCTGTAGTTGTGAGCAGTATGAGTAAGGTTAAAATTTTAATGCGCATTTTCTAAGTTTTTTCTTAAAATATGTGTACGATGAAATACAGAGTTTCTGAATTCGTAAAAATATACATTAGTTTACAAAAACTAAACTTTTAAGCAATTTAAAATTGAAAAACTATGGTAGTTTACAATAAAAAGACACTAAATTAAACAAAGTGTTATTCAATTGACTTCAAAAAAACAATCTCTACCCTTCGTTCACGCGATGCTTCAACACTATTGATTGAGTTTCTAGGATCGTTCAAACGGTCGCTGATACCAGAAGGGGCCTGTGTTTCGCCAAAGGATAACTCTTTGATTACAAATGAACCGCTATTGATGTATGGTAAAAATGCTGAAGATTTATACTGCAGAATCTGATTTTTCAATGACATAACCCTGCGATTGCCCAATGCCTGATTGTATGCGTTGTAAGCGCGAGGACTTGTAAAGCCGCGTATCTGAATCTCCATCTTCTTCCCCTCTGCTAGAAAAACCAATAGACTATCGAAGAAGGTATTCATTTTTGAGTAATTGAACCTGACTTCATTTTCGAAAAAGTCGTTTACTTTTTTCTCCGCTAATTTTTGATTTTCGCCAACAAATTGAGCTGAATAAGTTGCTACATAAACTTGTTGCAATGAAATGTAGTAGCCATAGGGTTCAGAATATGGTTTAAACGTATATGAAACCGTGACATTCGAATCAGGTTCGTCGTTGTGAAAATACAATTTTATAGGCAGCATTTTGTTTAAATCATCAACAGTCCGCTCTGGAACAAATTCCGGTATTTCAATTTTAGTGATGCTGTTTGTATCTTTTTCGATGTTTATCGAAACAATAGATAAAGTATCCGGTGGCAGTGGAATGCTGTCTTTAACCAATTTTGCCGAAAGCGTAAATTTATAAATATCATTACAGCATGATTCCTCGGTTATGGCCAATGAGCCGCTGCGATTGCTTGCAAAATAACCTGTGGAG
Organism: Saprospira sp.; assembly: GCA_044379045.1. Taxonomy (GTDB): domain Bacteria; phylum Bacteroidota; class Bacteroidia; order Chitinophagales; family Saprospiraceae; genus Saprospira. The sequence goes on along the minus strand of JBIPOO010000121.1, from coordinate 8,968 downwards.
TCATCTTTGTTAATAGTCCAATAAAAGTCATTGGCAGCCGAGTTTAAAGGCAGTCCTGGGTTTACAGGTTCCGAAAATATACCATCTTTCAGATCTGCATAAAAAATATCGTAGCCTCCCAAACCTAGATGCCATTGCGAAGCAAAATAAAGTCGATTTTTCTTAGCATAAAAAAATGGACTTGCTTCATGATCGATTGTATTGATGGGCGATCCAAGATTCTCAAAATTGCCAACTGTTGAATCATTCTCCAATTTTGCCCGCCAAATATCATTTTTACCTTTTCCTCCGGGCATATCGCTCACAAAATAAAGCCACTCAGCGCCCTCTTGCACAGCTATGTTTGCTTGAGTAAAAGTGTTGTTAGGATAATTTTGAAAGCCTTTTAATTCAATTGGATTTGACCATTTATCTTTAGCTAAAAGCCTGCTGAAATAGATTTTACAAATGACAGAATCCGAATTTTCACCACTACAACGGGTGAAATAAATTCTTGACTCGTCGGGGCTGAAGCAGGCGTTGGCGCTGTGCTCGTGCAAGGCATTTAAAACTGCGATGTCCTTGGCTTCGGAACTTTCTTCTTTGGCAAATTGAAGTCGGGAGATCAATCTTTTGGCGTCGGGTTTTTCATCTTTTAGCTGTTTGCGGTCGAATCTTAGAGAAGAATAAATGAGTCCACTGTCCTGAAACTGATGGGCTCCAAAATCGGAAAATTCGGTATTTATATTATCTCCCAATCTTTTAATATTCATATTCTTGTCGGGATTTTCAACCATAATTTTGGCTAATTCACAGGATTTGAGTTCCTGAACAGCTTTTTTTTGATAATATTCATCCCTTGCCCCAGATTTTGAAAATTGCTCGAAAAATTTGGCTGCCTCATCGTATTTTCCATTGTGTTTTAATGTAATAGCATAGTAAAAATCTAGTTTTTCGAAACGGCTACGCTCTTCAGAATCGATGACTTTTTTGTATGCAACCTCTGCTTTTTTGTAGGCATGCGACATGCGGCAGGCATCGCCGTAACGATAATAAATAGCTGGCTTTTCTCTTGATTTCAATACAAGCTCATAGTAGTAGACCGCGTTGTAATAATCCTGTTTTTCAAATGCTTCATCCGCTGCCTTTTCGTAGGCATTTAGGGTTTGTCCCTTAATGAAGGGAACAATTGAAACCCAAAGAATTATTACAAAAAAAATATATTTCATTCTTTTATTTAAATTAGAAAACCGGACAAGTTTTTACTGTAGGCAGACCCGGTACCTTACGCCAGATATAAATGAGCGAAAGCTCGAAGCCTCCATTGGAATCGGTTGCAGCATTAAATTTTGAAACATTGATATCGTATGAAAATCCAAATTGCCAGGTCTGATAATTGACGCCAATAACTGGTGCAACTGCGTCGGCAAAACGGTTATGAATTCCAAAAAAGAGGGCTGTTTCTCGACCCGGATTTTGATTGATGTGATAGCGTGATAGCATTCCAAACATAAATTCACGGTAAGTTCCCTGATTTTGGAATAAGACTGTGGGAACCAAATCCCATTTTGAATGAATTTGAACAGAGGCATTTGCCGATACTGTTGTTCTGATTTTCAACCTGATATCCTGCCCAAGAAAACTTTGTTTTGGACTATTGAGGTGTACAAAGGCCAGTCCACTATTAACCCAGGTTCTCGATGATTTTTGATAACGCAAATTTAGGCCAGCACCAATTTCCATATAAGACAAAACAGGTCGGTTAAGGTTTGAAAAATCGGCTGAAACAATGTTTGGATCGAAAACATCACCATTGAACTGATCGTCGAAAGTCATTTGATCTCGTCTGAAACGTCGTTGCCCAAAACCGGTTTGTAAACCTGCGCCCAGAAAAAGTCCCTTAGCAATTTGCTGATGATAAGAAATGTTCAATAAGATATTACTGAGGCTTAATCGGCTGTCTCCTGCCCTGTCGTAATGAAAAAGTCCGCCTGCCGAAAGTACATTATTACCCATCCAGGCAGGAAGCAATCTTGCATCGAAGGAAGTTGACATGGTAAAATAGGGAACCGGCACCGAAAACCACTGATCCCTCATATTAGCAACTACCCGATAATCTCCGTTGAAAAGGCCTGACTGAGCAGGATTTAGATAAAGCGGGGCAAAATCGTATTGTGTATAATGCAAATCCTGAGCGCTAAGTTTCGCTAAGGACATGAGAAATATATATAAGTATAAAATTCGACGCATAAAGTCTTTATTTATGTTCCGTTCTTCTTAAATGTATACTGCCATAATGATGCAATAGCATTCCATCGTTACAAACAGCTTGAATACTAAATTGATAATCGCCGGTTTTTAAATCCTTGTTGTAATGAACATCGTCCATTCCGTTTTCCAAAAGTTTTACATGTTGATTGGGTTTTGAATAAGAATCCTCTACTTCCATGATGGATTCTAAAACTTTTTTACCCCAATTATCCATGATTTTAATATCGAAGCTATGCACATTCCTTACTTCCACTTCCATAATTTTGCCCATTTCCACATTCGGTTCAAAAATATCCGGCAAATCGATATGACAACTGGCTTTCGTATCATTTTCATCATCTTCTGTTTGTGCTAAACTGTAGGAAGAAGAGACAAGCATTAGCATCAATAAAACAATCTTATTCATCATCTTATAAGCGTTATATTTCCTTTTTTGAATTTTGGTTTATCTTCAGTCGATTGGCCAATACATTTATAGCGTAAGTAGTAGCCATAAACATCGGGCGAAAGTTCTTTTCCTCTGAAAGTTCCGTCCCATCCCAGGTTTTGATCGGATGTCTCAAAAACAAGTTCTCCCCAACGGTCATAAATGGCAAAATACATTTCTGTAAGCACATTCCCACGAACAAAAAGTACATCGTTGGTACCATCCCTATCAGACGTGAAAGTATTGGGTACAAAAATATAAGGTTCGTCGCAAACAAAGCTTTTCAGAAAAACGAAAACAGAATCTGTATTGCTGCATCCGAACGCATCAGTAACGGTTACGATATATAGCGTAGGTTCATCGGGAATAGCCGTTGGATTAAAAATATTTTGCGCATTCAAACCCGGACTTGCCTGCCAAAAATAGGTATAGCCTGAGTTTTGAATGGTCGTGAGTTGAACACTTTGACCATTGTAAACTGTATCGGGAGAAGCGGTTGCATCGACCAAAGGTATGGTGCTTGAAACATTGACCGTAGCACTTAAACTGACTGAACAACCAAACTGATTGCTGACCAGCACCTGATAAATTTGAGTTGTAACAGGCGATGTGCTGATGCTATTTGTACCTTGTCCCGATAGCAAAAGACTATCAGGCGACCAAGTATAACTGTAATTAAAATTGGCATTCGAAACGCTTACTTCCAGCAACGCAGGTTGATTGGGGCATGCAATTGCGACTGAATCGATTGTTGCTGTGAAAGCATTTTGACTGATATTAACTGAATCGACCCTGTTGCATCCAAAGGCATCAGTTGCCCTGATATAATACCATTGATTAGCAGCATTTTGTTGCAATGAAAAACTGAGGCTATCGGATAAAATTGTGCTAAAACCAGCATTGGTCGACCATTCGACATCGACAGTATTTGTTTGACCACTTAGGCTAATCTGATTCGAACAATAACTACTATCAGCTCCGGCAGAAACATTAACAGGGTCGGGTACAAATACCGTAACTGAACGTACAATACTGCAGGTATCTGTATTTGAATTGCCAAGTCCAATAATTCCGCTCACCGTAACAGTAAAAATCTGTGTTTGAAGCGTTGTTGTTAATGGGTTTGGCGAGAATGAGTTATCCAATAAATTTGCAGGACTCCAACTGTAGATGAGTGAAGTATCTGCAGTAGGATTTAAACTCACCGAACTGCCCGGACAACTTAGAATCGTATCATTCGGAAAATTAAGTTCCGGCAGATTCAAAGAAAGTGTTTGCGGAAGGTTTCCTTCGCAGCCCACCGTACCATTCACCGATAGATTGACCTGATAATTTCCGCCCTGCTGATAAGTATGTACAGGATTTTGAATTTGAGACCCGCTATTATCACCAAAATTCCAATTCCAGTTAGCTATTGGATTTTGAAGCGTATCGTTGGTCAAATCTGTAAACTGAATGGTGATTGAATCGCCACATGAAATGCTACTCATGGCAAAATTTACAGCAATGGGACTTGTCCGCACACGAACCCGAACCGAGTCTATCGCCTCGCAGCCAAAGGCATTTCGACCACGGACATAAAAAACAGTTTCAGTGTTGACATTGGTAAAAAATGGGTTGCCGTAACCGAGTATTAGGTTAAAGTTCGAATCGAGGGACCAGGTATGTTCTGTTGCTGTATTACTAATCGCATACAGGCTAATGTTATTATCGCAGACAAGGGTATCATCGAGCGCACGGAATTCGAAACTATCGGCCAATACGGTAAACTCTTGTACAGCAGTGCAGCTGTCACCTTCATTGGGTGCTGTGATGGTTACTGAGTAAGTAATATTTCCAGTTGGAGTAAGTATAGGCGAAGCTGAATTGGTACTGCTCAAACCTGTGGCCGGCGACCAATTGTAGATTAAATCGGCATTACCTCCCTGATTGAGCTGAACTGGGGATAAATCGCCGCAAAGTCCTAAACTGTCATTGGACACAAAGGAAGGCAATTGGTAATTGAGCGTATCCCTGAAAATTCCAGTACAGCCATTATTTTGTCGAATGAATAAACTGTAAATATGTGCGGTATCGGATGCTCCATAAACAAATTGCGGATTGGCAGTTGCGGAACTGTTGCCATTGCCAAAATTCCAAAGGTATTGACTAAAAGCACCATTGCCTATTGGCACAGTAAGGTTTGTAAATTGAACAGTTAAAGAGTCGTCATCGCAGTTGGGCTGTGCCGATGCTAAAACAGGCACTGTATCATTCACAAAATTATAAAATCCTGTGTCGATAGCTGTGCAGCCAAAACGGTCGTAGGCTCTGGTATAAAGCGTGAAAGTGGATGGAGTTGTACCAAAATTCAGCTGAACCGGGTTGACATTAATAAGAAAAAAGAAACTAAAAACCGGGTCGGTACTCCACTCCCATCTAACGACACCCGGAGTTGGCGTGGCATAAGCAATGTGAATAGATGTACAAAATGTCGTGTCCGAGTTTAAACTCATCGTAACTGGAGGTGCAGTCAAAATAGTGACCTGCCTGACATTGGTACAAATCCCAAAACTGTTTGTAGCCGTAATTGTAACGGTGTATGTAAATGGCAGCGAAGGTGGCTGCGCAAAAGGATTGGCCGATGTATTGCTACTCAGGCCTGATGCTGGTGACCAAAGATAACTGATTCCTATACTATCGGCATTTGGATTCAAAAATGCACCTGTTTCACCAGGACAGATACCCACTTCGCCATTGTTATTAAGGGTTGGAACATTCAAATCCAATACCTGTGTGACTGTACCGCTGCAACCATTGCTCAACAAAAGACTGAATTGGATAGTATAAACTCCGCTTCTTGTAAAATTAAAAACAGGGTTTAACTGATTGGAGTTAAAATTTTGAGGCCCCGTTATGTTCCAAATGACCGAATTGAGCGTTGTCCCTGGCGGAATGGCACTTGTATTCTGAAATTGAATGACAATAGTATCGCGGCAAGACTGGACATTGTTTGTAAAACTTACAGGAATAGGCGTATTGGTCTGTTGTACCAATGCAAAATCGGTGGCAGTACATCCAAATGCATCCGTTGCCCGAACATAGAAACCTGAGAATGGAAAAGTTGTGGGCGTTACTGTAACCGGATTACCTGTAGCCAAAATTGTAAAGAAGCTCGAATTACCCGACCATTCGTAACTAACAGCAGTAGTGGAACTTGCCGTTAATATTAACTGGGTTCCGCAATAAGTTGCATCGGGCACAGTAACACTAATCGGTGGCGGAAATCCGACAAAAACCGTATCGACATTTATACAATTGAAAGTTGCATTTGATGTGCTGACTGTAACCGTGTAAAGCGTCGGCTGAGATGGATTAGCTGTTGGATTAAAAATGTTGGTTGCACTCAGTCCGGATGCAGGTGCCCATTGGTAATTGAGCCCAGGGTCACCATTTTGATTGAGCACAACAGAGGTCTGCCCCTGACAAATGCCAACAGAGTCACTTCCATTGAAAATTGGCAAGCTAAATGCCTCGATGGTATCGGATATGGTACCGCTGCATCCTTGAGAACTCAGAATACTCAATTGAATTATATGCGGACCGTTTGTAGCGTAATTATGAATCGGATTTTGCAGATTGGAGAAATTTCCATCACCAAAATTCCAAAACCATAGTTGAATTGGCCCCTGCGAGAAGTCTGTTGTAAGGTCATTGAACTGGACTGGCAATTGCTCGGTACAGGGTTGAAAATTGAAGTTAAAATTAGGATTGACCGGAATATTAACCCTGTTAATTTTAAATGAATCAAATACCTCGCAGCCAAAAGCATCTCGGGCACGAACAAAAATATCTGTTCCAGAAGGTGCTGCTGGCAGGAGAATCATTGCCGGATTTTGAGTACTGAAAACAGGACTAAAAGTTGGACTTAGCGACCAATTATATGTAGTGGCGCCAATGGTATTCGCCCTTATAAAAAGTGTATCATTACAGGTGATAGTATCCGGAATTGGCTGAATACTAATTGGAGGGGCGACAAGCACTGTAACCGATTTGTATAAAAAACAGCTGTCAACGCCATTTAAGGCGGTAACGGTAACATTGTAAGTGGTTGAACTAAGCGGATTGGCAATGGGGCTTGCATCTGTTGTACTGCTTAGACCAGTTGCTGGCGACCATTGATAAGAATGCGTAGGATTTCCGCCTGGATTGAGCACAGTGTTCGACTGCCCGTTACAAATCGCAATTGTATCGGCACTTGTGATGCGCGGAACATTAAGGGTTATCGTATCTGTCAGCGTTTCAGAGCAGCCATTTGCCGCTCGAACTGTTAATGTTATGGGGTATGTCCCCGATTGCGTGTAAAAAGTAGATGCCAAGGGAACATTTGCGCCTTGCCCATTGCCAAAATTCCAGCTCCAGCTAACAATGCTGCTCAATGTATCGATGGTTAAATCGGTTATTTGCAGACGGGTTGTATCGCTACACTCCAGTACTGCTACATTAAAATCCATGATAATCGACTCGTACTGCAGATTAATCGTTCTGGTGGTAGTATCGGCACATTGTGAGCCCGGATCGGCTATAAGAGTTACGGTGTATGATCCTGAATCGGGATAGATATAAACCGGATTTTCAAAATTTGATGTTGCATTGGTTGTACTGTCCCCAAAAATCCAGGTATAACCGGTCCCAAGTGAACTACTGTTATTTTGAAATTGTACCAAAAGTGAATTATCGCATTGAATAGCGGGCGCAAAAAAAGCAGAACTCACCAATTGTCCGCAAATTCCGATAGCGTACTGAAAATCGCGCCTTGTGGTGGAAATCAGCACCCCATTTCGATATTCTTTTACACAGATGCCTACCACATAAACACCCATCAATGATGGCGTACCCTGCAAAAGTCCGGTTTGAGGATTGATGCGCAAAGAATCGGTTCCACCCAGCATATTTGTCTGGCTAAATCCAGGATTCCATGCTACGGGTACATAGGGCGGATTATTTGGCGGTTGTGGCTGTGGATTGAAGGGACTCGCCCCATCTAAAGGTGTACAAAGTTCATAAACCAAAGAATCGCCATCAACATCCGTTGCAGAATGATCAAAATTAATTTGTCGGTTGAGGCAAATGTAAACCGGCGGCCATTGATTAAAAACCGCAGAACTGTTGCAAGACTGCAGCGCCTCTTCTGTAACAAGTGCATAATAGGTTGCTCCGGCATCGAGTGGACTGACTATGTTTACAATATCTACATTGCGGCAGCAGCGCTGATAAACCAGCTGATAGCCTCCTGCTCTGAAGGGCAGATTCACCGTATCGACATAGGAGGTAGTATGAATACAGACATTTGGCGGCGCAACCAGACATGGATCGTTGAGATTTAAATCCAAAGTATCGTTTTCCCTGAACAATAGTCTTAAATCATAGACCAGTTGATTGTTGGCATCGAAAACGCCAATAGAAGCGGGGTTATCGAACCAAGGTACCCCAGTGTCGCAATCTCGAAAAACGCGTAAAGTTATTTCATAATTACTATTTCCCAAACAACGATAGGTTATTTCACCCCCAACAATATGGGTTGCTTTCACATTAGATGCAAAAACAAGGAATAATAAAACTATAAAACTTGTATATCTTAATTTTAAAAACGCTTTCATAATTCTTCGACAAGCTATTTCTAATGCTTTGATTCTGAACGGTCACAAAATACCAAATTTTAAAGTAATTTGAAATTATTTTTAAGTAATTTCAAACAGAATCAAAATTTAAAAGTAAAGCACTATATTTGGAGAAACAAAACGCCAGCATGAAAAAATATTTATTTATCCTGATTATGAGCGCAGTGTCAACTTTGACAAAGGCACAATTCCCGGCAAATATCTATGCCGATTCTGCCCACGCTCCCTTTATTCACGGGGTTTGCTCGGGCGACCCAACCGATAGTTCACTTATCATTTGGACCTATATCGAGCCAGAAGCAGATAGTTTCAGCATGTCGCTTATTTGGCAGATTAGCTCGGATACAAGTTTTACAAATATCATTCAATCGGGTTCAATCCAAACCGATAGTTTACTGGACTACACCGTAAAAATCGATGTCCCTTCCTTATCAGCAGGATCAGTCTATTATTATCGTTTTCTTGATTATAATGGCAATAGTTCAATTTGGGGTCGCGGCAAGACCCTGCCAAGCGGAAATATAGTTTCCGCAAAAATTGCAGCTATGTCCTGCAGCTCAATTTTTTCTGGTTTTTTTAATGCTTACCGCAGAATAGCTGAAAGAGATGACCTGCAACTGGTTGTACATCT
>JBIPOO010000041.1:0-21551 GCA_044379045.1 Saprospira sp. | reverse complement strand
ATGCCAATGGAGGCGATGGCCTTTTGGGCGCCAATATAAAAGTCGGAGATCAAGGCGTTGCCACCGAAATTGACGGCTCTTACCGGATAGAATTAGAAGCCGGCAAACACAAAATTGAATTCAGCTACGTAAGCTATGAAACTGAAATCAAAGAAGTAACTGTCACCGCAGGGCAGGAACTTGAGTTGAACGTTCAGCTGAAAGAATCTGAGACGATTCTTGGAACTACGACCGTGACCTCTTCAAAATTTGAAAAACCTCTAGGCGAAGTAACTGTCTCGATGGAGATTGTTAGTCCTAAACTTCTGGAAAACACCAATGCAGTCGCCGTAAATGAGGTACTCGATAAGCTCCCAGGCGTAAATATGCTCGAAGATCAGGTCGATATCCGAGGTGGTGCGGGATATGCTCAGGGTACCGGCAGCCGCGTACTTATGCTTATGGATGACCTGCCCGTCATGCAGGTAGATGCAGGTTTGCCACAATGGCGCGACCTGCCCACCGAAAATGTTTCTCAAATAGAAGTATTGAAAGGTGCTGCATCGGCCTTGTACGGTTCTGCTGCTATGAACGGTATTATTAATATCCGTACTGCCTATCCCACTGCTAAGCCTATTACCAAAGTGAGTCTTTCGGGTAAACTTTTCATGAACCCCAGAGATCCGGCCAATAAATGGTGGACTTCGGCAAATCAGCCCTACGAAAGCAACCTTCAGATTGCACATCGTCAAAAAATTGGCAAACTGGATATCGTTGCAGGTGCCAATGTGTATAATGATCAGTCTTTTATGCGGGGTAATGACCGAAATCCCACGGGAGGCATTGACACGATGCCAAATTTTGTACAAGCGGGCCGTGCTTCAATAAATTTACGCTATCGATTAAGTGAGAAAATCTTTATTGGGCTAAACACCAATGTTAATATTGGAAAGCAAAACAGACATCTTTTTTGGGATACAGGAACATCTGCAAATCCAGGTGGACTTTACGAAGCCGAATCAAGAGCTATTCCAATCAGAGGAAAATACTTCCGTATAACAGTGGATCCATCAGTTACTGCATACGACAACAAAGGCGGAAGACATAGAGTACAAACTCGTTACTACCATATTACTAATGATAATGAGAATTTACAAAGTAACAAATCCGACTTTGGCTACTTAGAATATCAGTATCAAAATAAATTTAAAAAACTACTAGGACTTGAACTTGCAACTGGTATTGTTACTAGTTACAGTAAAGTTGAAGCCGAAGTTTACGGAAATAATAAGTTCAACATTGGCAATTCTGCAGCTTACATTCAGTTAGATAAGAAATTTTTCGATAGACTTAACTTGTCTTTCGGAATGCGTTATGAATTAAACTACCTGAATGCCCCTGATTCATTTATCTATGAATCTCAAGTAATCAATGCCGATACGATTGAAGGTAAACCAATATTCAGATTTGGAATGAACTATCAGTTGTTGGCTGCAACCTATTTGAGAGCCTCTTTTGGACAGGCTTATCGCTTCCCTACAATTTTAGAAAAATTTGTCTCAACTTCAACAGGTACACTTGGTGTAAATTCGAATCCTCTTTTAACATCCGAAAGAGGCTGGTCGGCTGAATTGGGTATTAAACAAGGATTCAAGATTGGCAACTGGCAAGGATTCCTTGATTTAGCTGGATTTTGGAGCGAGTATTTCAATATGATGGAATTCCAGTTCAATTTCCTTGGGCCTTTCTTTCAGGTACAGAATGTCGGAGACACAAGAATTATAGGTGGGGAAATCAGCGTAGCAACACAAGGTAAAATTGGTCAGGTATCTCTAGATGCAGTAGCTGGTTACACATACCTTGATCCTAGATATCAGGATTTTACAACTGAAATCAGAAACGGGTCTTCTGATACTATTAATGTGCTAAAATATCGTTCAAGGCATACTGGTAAAATTGATTTACAGGCAACTTACAAAGGCTTCTCAGTTGGAGGGAATGCAATCTATATGTCTTTTATGGAGAACATTGACTGGTATCTAAACTCATTTTTGTATCCATCAATCAGGGATTTCCGCAATAGAGAAGATATCAGAAAAGGTACCTTCATCCTCAATGCCCGTGTGTCATACAAATACAAATTTGCCAAGATTTCAGTTTTGGGCAATAACCTGCTCAACAGCGAATACTGGTTGCGTCCGGGTCGTTTGGAAGCACCAAGAAATATTGCCTTACGCCTCGATTTTAATATCGAAGGCAAGGAGCGAAAATAGGAAATTAAATATTTTATAAAGCCCGAAGACATAATGCTTTCGGGCTTTTTTTGTATGTTTACATGCGGTTAAATCGATTTTATAATTGTTCTTCATCAGAAAATGCAAAAAATTCCAGTAGGTATTCAAGATTTCAGAGAGCTGCGAGAAGGCAACTATCTGTATATAGATAAGACCAAGCTGATTGCACAAATGCCAGAATTGGGCAAATATATCTTTTTTGCCCGCCCCAGAAGGTTTGGAAAATCTCTTATGCTCAGTACACTAAAAGAGTTGTATTTGGGCAATAAAGAACTGTTTAAAGGGCTTTGGGCTTACAACAATTGGAAATGGGGAAATTTTCCTGTGATTTATATAGATTTGAATGATATAAATTTAAGGCAAAGCACCTTAGAAGAAGGTCTTCATAGACAAATTCAAAATATTGCAAAAACAAATAACATAAATATAAACTCAGCTTCAGCTGCTGATGCCTTTAGAGAATTATTGCTTTTATTGGGCGACAAAAATAATAAATGTGTTGTCTTGATAGATGAATATGACAAGCCTATTACAGACTTTTTAAATGAAGAAGTTCAGCAGCTTCAACATATCAATGAACTCAAAGCATTTTATTCGGTTTTAAAATCAAAAGATGCATATATTCATCAGGCAATCGTCACAGGAGTATCTAAGTATGGTAAAGTCTCCATCTTTTCCGATTTGAATAATTTGTTGGATATCAGTACTAACAAACTATTTAACGACATTTGTGGATATACAGAACAAGAATTAAGGGACAATTTTGATGATAGAATATGCTTACTTTCTGATACATTAGAATGTGAAAAAGAAGAACTCTATGTAAAAATAAAACATTGGTATAATGGATATTCCTGGAACGGAAAAGATACTGTATATAATCCATTTTCAATACTTTCTTTTTTTGCCAATGAAACATTTGATAATTTTTGGTTTGAAACAGGTACACCAACTTTTCTAACGCATTTGGTAAAAAAACAGGAGATTCTTCCTTTTGAAATGGATAATATTGAAGGGGAGGATACAATTATAGAAAGTGCCGATGTTCACAATATTGGTATTATATCATTGCTGTATCAAACGGGATATCTTACCATCAAAAAAATCTTACGTCCAACAATTGACCGAAAATCTTACGTTTTAGGGTTTCCGAATGAAGAGGTCAGGCTATCTTTTCAACGACACCTTTTGGCCGAATATCTGAATCTGCCGGCTGATATTGCAAGTGTAAACTATACCACAAAGCTGCGCAAATGTATGAGCGAAGGCGATTGGAATTATTTTTTTGAAATTGTGGATAGCCTTCTGGAAAATATTCCAAATACGCTTTTCGATAAAAAAGAAAAATATTTTCACAGCGTCATCCATGTTTTATTGGCTAGTACCGGACTCATGACTTTTTCTGAGGTACAAACCCGACAGGGGAGAATGGATACCGTACTTGTAAATACCAAGCAGGTATTTATTTTTGAATTTAAAATGGACAAAACCGCTTTAGATGCCATAAAACAAATAAAAGAAGCTGGTTACCCAAAACGATTCTCTCAAGCAAACTTACAAATGTTGCTGATTGGCGTTTCCTTTGACAGTGACAAACGAAGAGTAAATGAATGGTTGGTAGAAGAAATCATGGCTTAATGATAAAGCACTTTCTGAAATATTACTCAAGCGCAATAACAAAATACAGGGTTCATTCACCTTTTGTATTCAGCTTGCTCACAGAAGTTATTGAAGACAATCGTTATTATTATGCCTTCGACCCTTTAAAAATACTGAGGTCCAGATTGCTGCAAAAAAACGAAAGCGTCGAAATGTTGGATCTGGGTGCCGGCTCCCGTAAAAATTCAGGAAAAACGCGAAAAATAAGCGAAATTACCAAAACCTCGGTATCGCCCGAATGGCAATGCAAAATGCTCTTTAGGCTTGTTGATTATTTTAAACCTGAGACAGTTTTAGAGATGGGTAGTTCATTGGGATTCAGTAGTATGTATCTACACTTTGGAAATCAAAAGGCAAAAATGATCAGCTTGGAAGGTAGCCCCGAAATAGCAAAACTGGCCAGAGAAAATTTCAAGCTTTTGAATGCTAATATTGAATTGCTTGAGGGCAATTTTTCGGAAACGCTTCAAACAGCACTCGAAAAATTAAAAAAAATTGACCTTGCCTTTATCGACGGACACCATGCAGAGCTGCCTACCCTCAAATATTTTGAACAAATTTTACCCTATTGCAATGAAGATTCTGTGCTAATTTTTGACGATATTTACTGGTCGGATGAAATGGCCGCTGCCTGGGAAAAAATAAAATTGAACTCTGCAGTGACTTTGAGCGTTGATTTATTTTATTTCGGAATAGTTTTTTTAAAAAAAGAATTCAAAGAAAAACAGCATTTTACCCTCATTCCCTACCCTTATAAATTTTGGCAAATCGGCCTGTTTAAATAACCAAAGGTTTTTTTCTAAGTTTTTTTACCACAGAGATCACTACCAATTTCCATCTCGTTCTCCAAACGAGACCAATTACCAAATACCAATTAACCAATTACTCAATTTTTAAATCAACCAAGTGGCCCAAAGCGAAATCATACTCACCATCGAAAACGTAGAACTCATTGAATTTTACGGACAAAACGATGCCAAACTCAACCTCGTAAAAAAAGCATACAGCGATGTAAACATCATACCCCGCGGAAATCAGCTAAAACTAACGGGAGATAAAAAACGCGTACAGGAATGTAAGGCAACCCTCGAAATGATGCTGCGCATGCTGCAGGAATTTGGCGAACTGAATGCACAGGCCGTTCAAAACCTGCTCAACGGAGAAAACCCATTCGAAAGCAAACTGAAGACCGACAGCAAAAATATCATCCTCTATGGCAGAACAGGACAGGCCATTGTTGCCCGTACCAAAAACCAGAAAAAAATTGTAGAACTTTCCGATATCAATGACATTCTATTTGCCATTGGTCCCGCAGGTACAGGTAAGACATACACAGCAGTGGCATTGGCCGTAAAGGCATTGAAAAACAATCAGGTACGCCGTATCATACTTACTCGACCAGCAGTTGAAGCTGGTGAAAATCTTGGTTTTTTGCCCGGAGACCTAAAAGATAAAATCGACCCTTATCTGCGTCCGCTTTACGATGCGCTAGACGACATGATACAGCCTGAAAAACTTACACAATTCATGACCAACCGCATCATAGAAGTTGCACCTTTGGCTTTTATGCGCGGACGAACCCTGGATAATGCCTTTGTAATTTTGGACGAGGCACAGAATGCCACCGAAATGCAATTGAAGATGTTCCTTACTCGCCTTGGTCCGAGCGCTAAGTGTATCATTACGGGCGACCTTACCCAAATCGACCTTCCCAAGAATCAGCGCTCAGGGCTTTTCCGTTCGCTGCGACTGCTCGATAACATTGAAGGCATAGGCGTTGTGCATCTCGAAACTGGCGATGTGGTGCGTCACCGTTTGGTCAAAGCCATTATCAATGCCTACGACAAGGACGATGAAATACAGGCAATCAGAAAACACGAAAGAGAAAGGGATGCTCAGGAAAATGAGCAGAAAAATAAAGATGAAAATTCATAAGAAAAGGGTTCACTGAAAATAATCGGTGAACCCTTTTTGATTTTTTAATTACAATATCTTGAACTCCACCCTGCGGTTAAAAGCCCTGTTTTCGTCGCTGTTATTGGGGACATCGGGCTTGCTTTCGCCATAGCCTTTGGCACTGAGTCGATCTGTTTTAATGCCTTTTGACTGCAAATAATTGACTACCGATTGTGCTCTGTCCTGCGACAAGGTTTGGTTCGATGCATCGGTGCCCACATCATCTGTATGTCCAGCGATTTCAATTTTTAACTCTGGATTTTTATTCAAGATTCCTACCAATCGGTCCAGTTCAGGAAAGGATGCCTCTTTGAGAACCGATTTAGCAAATTCGAAGAAAATATTATTCAAACGTATAGGCTCTCCTCGTAAGATTGGCGATAAGTACAGGTCTTTTTTGATTTCTTTGTATTCTTTCAGATCAGTCAAATCGATATTTTCCGAAATGGAATAATACTCATTTTTATTGGCCATAAAGCCATAGGCCTTACCTTTTTGTAGTACAATTTTGTAATCACCTGTGACATTATCTGAATTGGCCGTACCCAATGTTTTATCATCCGAAAGATTAGAATAAGTGATAGCTGCGCCAATAGGAAGGCCTGTTTTTTTGTCAAAAACCTTTCCGCTGAGGATTATCACGGGCTCAACATAGGCCGGATTTTTTACTTTACAAATATCTCCATTTGAACTCAGGTAGGCAAAGTCACCCTTAGCAGCCATGAAATAACCTGTTTCTACCCCTTCACTGTTAATATTCGGTCCGAGATTACGTGGTTCAGTCCACTTATCCCAGCCATCACCAATACGCTCTGAAACAAAAACATCAAAATCACCGTAACCATAATGTCCTGTAGATGAAAAGAAAAGTGTTTTTCCATCGGCGGATAAATATGGTGAATGCTCATCGCAATCGGTATTGACAACTGAACCCAGACTTTGTGGTTTCGACCAGCTATTTTCTTTTAGCAGAAAGCTGACATAGAGATCTTTCTCGCCCATTCCATTTCCGGTTTCAATGGCCATCAATAGTGTTTTGTTGTCATTACATAGGAAAAAGGAAACCAATTTATTTATATTGACATAATCCTTAATCTCCTGACTCAGCGGCACCTGATATTTTCCATTTATCTTGTATGATATTGAAAGCCCCGGACCATTGGGACTTCCATCTGCATTATAGGTATTGGCAAGGAGCAAAGAATTGTTGTCGGGCGAGGCCGAAATGACAAAATTATGCGCGCGATTATTTATCGGACTGCCTATGTTAGTTAATTTAGACCAGCGACCATCCTCCTTTTTTTGAGCATACCATACATCCTCAAATTCGGAACCACCTACATTCTCCTTACTAGTTCTGATACAATAGAGGTAATTTCCGTCAGGTGAAACTCTTGGTAGACTTTCATTGTCGTTTGAGTTGATATTTTCATCCAATTTCTCCAACTTAATGGAAGCATCATAATTATCTATTGTTTTTACCTGTGTAGCTGGATAATTGTACATTTTTAGATAGTCAACCGAAAGCTCACTTTTGTTATCAACGAAAAAACCGATTTTCTTAGAATAATAGTTTTTAACCCCATTATTTCCATACTTGTAAAAAACTTTACCATTGATATAATAACTTAAAATATTGGCTTTTTTCTCAATTTTAATGCTGACATATTTCCCTTTAGAAATGCCTGCCTCTTTCCAATCCACAACGCTTGTATTGACCTTTGTGCTTGGATAGTTTCGCTCAATCTTTATTTGATTACCCTGTATAATTATATTAGTCTCATGATTTTCACCAATATTCCAAATCAAGCCATAGCTTGCATCTGCTTTGCCATTGACTTTAAGGGAGGTCTCAATGCTAAAATCTGCATCTACATCCAGTTCTTCATAAACAGTTTTAGTCCAGTAACTTCCATCAGCATGCGGTTTAATGCTGTAATTTCCTTTTTTCAGGAGATAATCTACCTTGTCGCCTTTTTCAATTACCCATTTTTTATTGTCCGTGTCGAAGTTTTCATCGACGATAATAGTCTGGGCAATCAAGGAGAGCGATAAAGCACTTAAAAGGCTTAGCAAAAAATATTTCATAGCTTTCAAATTATGTGAATTATTGATAGCACAAAATTCGATAACGCTATACGCGCTTGCAATACGCAGTTCTGCGTATTTTCTATCTAACCTAAAAGGTAATTAACAACCTTACTTTTTTAATTTTTCGACCAATTTCCCCATTGCCGCTCTGTTTTCGGGTGACCAGAACTGTTCCATTGCCTTTCCATAAGAAGCTTCGAAATCGACTTGCATCTTTTCCAATAGTCCTTGACGAAGATTTATTTTGCTCATTCGCCAGGTTTGTTGTGGCAATTTCAGATACTTATGCAGTTGGATTTCGGCTCTATTGAGGAGTTCATCTGCCTCGGTGATTTCATCGATAAGTCCGGCTTTTAGGGCCTCTTCGGGCGAGAGCAAGCGCCCTTCCATCAGAAACTGATAAGCATTTCGGGTGCCAACCCAGAAGCCATAGAGGAGTAAAATCCGTTCAGGCACAACGATACCTACGGGGATTTCATTGAGGCCAATACGATAATTTTCGCCTTCGGCCATAACGCGATAATCGGCGCAGCATGCAAATACGCATCCGCCTGCAGGACTATGCCCGGGAATAGCTGCAATAAGCGGTTTAGAGAAGGCAACAAGTTCCGTTGCCAAATCCACAAATCTTTTCCAAAAATTATAAGACCCTGCTTTATCGAGGCTATAAAGCTCTACAACATCGAGCCCGGCGGTAAAAATTCCGGGATTTCCTGTGAGAATCACAGCGCCAATTTCGGGGTTATTTTCTGCATTTTTGAAAAAATCGGAGAGTTCCGACATCATTTGCAGGTTGATAGGATTTCCAGCGCCACGATGTAACTTAACTATGGAGAAACCCTCTTTTTGGGTAATTTCTAAGGTTTGCATGATTAAAGGGCTATATCGATTTTTTCAACTCTTTTTTGATGTCTTCCACCTTCAAAAGCGGTATTCAGGAAGGCATCGAGCATTTCGATTGCAGTTTCCACGCTAACATAGCGCACTGGTATAGAAATGATATTTGCATTGTTGTGCTGACGGGCGAGTTCGGCAATTTCTCTGTTCCAGCATAGCGCAGCTCTGATACCGCGGTGCTTGTTGGCTGTAATAGCAACACCGTTTCCGCTGCCACACATAATCACACCAAATTTCGATTCGCCATTTTGAATACTGACAGCAACGGGATGCACAAAATCAGGATAATCAACCGAATCAAGCGTATTGGTTCCATTATCAGTTACCTCATATCCTTTAGCGTTTAGATAATTTAAAACTGCCTCTTTGTAGGCAAAGCCGGCATGGTCGCAGCCGAGGGCAATGTGTATTTTGTTTTGCATGGTATTATTTTTTAAACTTTTATTTATTTGTGTAAAAATAAGGGAATAAGCACAACACGCAAAAAATATTTTTTAAATGTTATATTTTCAAAACTTTTATTTTGTTTTTAAAAAAAACTACTATTTTTACTTCAACATTTTTTTAACCTTAAAACCAAAATCACATGGGAGCTTTAATTTTAATCGTTTATTTAGCAGTCGTTATCGCAGTGATTGCATCCTTCTGGAAAACATTCGAAAAGGCAGGCAAACCCGGATGGGCGGCTATTGTACCTATCTATAATGTAATAATAATGCTTGAGATCGCTGGCAAACCAACCTGGTGGATTGTCCTTTTCCTTATTCCTATTGCGAACTTTATTGTTCTTATCTTAATCAACCTTGAAATCGCCAAAAAATTTGGTCAAAGTTCAGGTTTCGGAATTGGAATGTCTTTTTTACCTTTCATTTTCTGGCCAATGTTAGGCTTTGGCTCTGCCGTTTACGATGGTGGCAGCAAAAACAATGCAGATCATTTGATTTCATAATGAGTGATATTTATAAGAAATTCATGGCTGCCTTTGGGCAGCCTTTTTTATTTTACATAAAACAATTGATAGTTTTTTAATAGATTCCAAATAACAAAAAATTACTCAACTTACAAAGGTGTCAGTATAATATTTTTCAAAAATCAATTTTTTACGCATTTGCAAATTAAATAAGGCCGGAACAGCACTCATAAGAAAACCGCAAATCAATTGGATAAATCATCACCTAAATTCAGGGTGACTCGCTTGTCATCAAAAACTTGATCCATAAATATTTATATTGAGATTATTAATGACATAAAAGTTCTTAATTAAATTTAATTAAAATTTAATTAAAAAAAACAATGATTTAAAATAATACAAATTGCCAAATTTAATTCTGCTAATTGTATCTACCATCAAAAAAAATGCTAATTTTGCGAAAATATTTTTTTAAACCTTAAAACCAAATTTTTATGAGAATTGGGATTAGACACCAGGAAACGTACTCCAGAGGATCTTTATTATTAAGAACCTTTTTCGGAGGCCTTTACATCGCTCTACCGCATTTTTTTCTGCTTATTTTCATTTCAATTGCTTCAATGTTTGTAGGCATTATCAACTTTTGGGCTATTCTTATTACAGGTAAGATGCCAAAATCATTGTTTGATTTTCAATTAAATGTGATGCGTTGGTCACTTCGCATAAATGCCAGATTGATGAATCTTTCTGATGGCTACCCGCATTTTGGGTTAAATCACCAGGACAATGATGTTGTGTTTGATATTGATTATCCTGAATCAAGTAACAGAATTTCAGTTTTACTTCGTGCAATGTTTGGAATATTCTATGTTATGTTGCCCCATGGAATCGTTTTACTTTTTATGCAATTTGCTGTTTCAATCGTGCGTCTTATTGCTTTCTGGGTAGTGTTAATTACCGGTAAATATCCTGAAGGGATGCATTCTTTTGTAGTTGGCGTAATCAGATGGACATTAAGAGTAAATGCTTATATGGCTTACATGACTGATACTTACCCTCCATTCTCAGGAACTGGCGACGAAGCTGAATTTAATTCCAACAAGAGCAATACCGATCATTTGATTTCATAATTGAAATTAATAAATATCTCAAGGCTGCTTCGGCAGCCTTTTTTTATGTATACATTACTGACAAGGGAAAACTAATTTAAATAAAATCATCTAAAGTGATTTTAGTTACAAATTATTTAAGCTGCATTAGCTAGCTTTGTATCGAATTTAAAATAAATACGATTATGAACAAGTTATTTTTATTTTTGGTTGTGATGGCTAATCTTGCTGCTTGCCAGGAACCTGTTAACAATGAAAAAAATGATTCGGGTACCATCACTCAACTACTCGAACCCAAAGAATTTCTGACAAAATTCAAGGCCACAAAGGATGCGCAGCTATTAGATGTACGCACACCCGAGGAAGTTGCCGAAGGCGCGCTCGAAGGTGCTCAAAACATCAATTTTTACGATACCGATTTCAAGGACAAATTATCCAAACTCGATAAAAACAAGCCTGTATTTGTATACTGCCGTTCGGGAGGACGCAGCGGAAAATGCGCTCAAATGTGTAAAGACATGGGCTTCAAAGAAATTTACGACATGAAAGGCGGTTGGCAAAACTACAGCAGTCAGAAATAGTAATCTTGCACTACTTTTTTATGCTTTGAATTTGTAATTGCTATGGCTGCCTAGTGCCCCATACTTAATTTAACAAAGAGATAAAAACACAATTACATTGCTTTAAAGTAGCTGGATTCCTTTTCAATCAATCAAGGTTTTTTTTATCAGCAAAAAGGATATTGTTCAATTCCTTCAGGTCTTCCGGGCTGTCAATCCCAAAGCTCTCATAGCCTGTTTCACAGACGCTGATTCGGTAACCATTTTCAAGCCAGCGCAGCTGTTCTAAAGATTCGGACAGCTCTAGGGGACTTGGCTGCAGTTTTACCAATTCCTGCAGGATATTGGCATCGAAACCATAAATGCCGATATGTTTGTAATAAACCTGCCGCTCCAGATCTGGTTGTCCTTCCGACCTTAGGAATGGAATAGGGTATCGGCTGAAATAGAGCGCTTCGCCTGTAATTTTCGACCATACTGCTTTTACGCAATTGGGATTGTTCAACTCCGCTGTCTTTTCAATCTGTTTGACCAGGGTAGTGATTTTATTTTTTTCAAGGCCATTACATAATTCCAAAATCTGCCGCGGGTCGATAAAAGGTTCGTCGCCTTGCAGGTTAATAACAAAATCGAAGTTTTTTCCCTGCAAAGGATAAATTTCCAATGCCTCGGCGCAACGGTCTGTTCCACTTAGGTGAGTAGACTTGGTCATAATCACATTGCCGCCTCTTACTTTTACAGCATCAAAGATGCGATTGTCATCGGTTGCTACACAAATATTTTTTAGTCCGGCCTCCATTGCCCTGAGGTAAACCTGCCAAACCATGGGCACTCCATTAATTTCAATCAATGCTTTGCCTGGGAAACGGGTACTGCCATAGCGGACAGGGATGATGGCTAAGATTTGATGCATATTGATTTCCTTATGTTTCATTATTCGATTTTTAAATTCTCAAAATCTATATCCGGCCTGCAACATTACATAATCGGCCAAACCCAGATAGGCTCTGATATGAACACCAATCCAAAACTGATGCCGGGGTTTGAAATAGGGTATTCTGGGGTAAAAATTGATGCCGGTCTGTGTGGGAAAAAGACTGCGCTGATTGACATGTCTGTTAAGATAAAGGCCTCCCAAAGCAAAGAAACCAACTCTGCCAAAAATCCACTCATGCCCAAGCCAGATGGCATATCGGTTAAACTTTCTTGGATTGCTGATGCTGCCGTTGTTTTGATAAAATTCATATACCGCGCTGTTGAAGCTATACTCTATGCCAGCCCATAAGGTTTTCGATGGGCGGTAAAGCCATTGCGCACCGGCATTTAGGTTGTAAACCGGAAAAAATGGCCCCCTTTGTATATTGGCCGAAAGGCCCAAACCCAGTTGAAAAAATGGTCTGAATGGTATTTTGGGTTTTGGAAATTCATATTTTGCAAATGTTGAATCCGACTTTTTGTAATTCCCCCGCATGAGATCGTAGGATTTGATTTCTTTTTCAAACATAAAACGCAGACCAGTCTGCAGCATTGGCATATTAATACCCAGATTGGGCGACATGGCATTTCCGTTTGAATAATGCTGTACCTTGAGCCCCAAAAAGGGCTCCAGACTTTTTATGCTGTATCTAAACTCCAACATTGCTGATACAGACGCATTTAAATTGGTCCCAATAACAATATTTGTGGGATTGCTGAAACTGTCGAATTTCTTGCTAATCCAGGCAGCTCCCCAGCCCAGATGCAACTGCATTGAAAACTGTCTTTTTTTAACGATGGGATAAGACATAGCAGGCGTGAGCGCAAAAGCTTGTCCCAGTACCGCATTGTTCCCAAAATTCTGAAAAGTCGCATTCAGATGAAAAACTGCTCCCCCATTCAATAAGGACCAAAAGGCATTTTGCTTATGCGACCATCCCAATTCAATACTGTTGGAGGGCCCTTTCACTTCTGGAAAATCGGGGTGATTTGGTATTGTATAGCCAATGCCATAGGCCATTGCCAGCGAATTTGTTTGGGCAAGGACAATTGTATTGGGTAGCAAAAACAGTAGATAAGGTAAAAAGCGAAAAAGCACGGTTTTTATAAATTTGTATCGAGCAATTTTTTAATGGCGGTCACATAAAAATATCTAATGGCCAAAATATATTTGCAATTTTAATGATTTACATAAATATTATTTTTTGTTAAAGCAAAAATAATATTTTAACTTTCGTAAAAGATTAAAAATTAAAGAACCTTGAATTTTTGTATTATTTTTGGCATCGAATTTGGTTATTTGCCGACGAAGTAAAATTAGTAAAATAAAATAAAACCATATCATGAGAAAGTTTTTCCTGTTCTTTTCTATGCTGTTAAGCTTGCTTTTAGAGGCACAAAACAGTTCTAATCTGGTTGTTTTTTCTGAAGATGCCGCTCCTTTTTACTTGACACTTAATGGCATTCGCCAAAATGCAAAACCACAAACAAATATCAAAATTACCGGGATTACAGGTGAAACGCATGCGCTGCTTATTATTTTCGAAGATAATAGTTTGGGTACACTGAAACAAAATATCTTTTTTCATGACATGGGTGTTGAAGTAACTTCAAAAATTGTCACCACAAAAAAGGGTATGAAACTGCGTTATTTTGGTGAAATTCCTTTATCAGATGCTAAAAACAGTCCGGGTCAATTTGTAGTGTCATACCAAAACAGCAATCCTGTTGAAACCGTACAACAGAATCCTGTACAAAATACCCAAACGCAGATTCAACCTGAGGTTCAGCCACAAGTTCAGCCACAAACTCAAGCTCAGGTTCAGAATCCTGTTGTGGAACCCATAAAACCTCAACAAAACAATCCAGTTCTTGAGACTTCCCCAGTAGTTACAACACAAAATATAAACAAAAATTCTTCAAATTTGGCCTATCGCTGGACTGCAGGAAAATCATACCGTTTTCAATGTACTCAAAATGACGATGTAAGTACTTCAATGATGGGAATGAATTTCTCGGACCGCTTTACAACACGCAGCGCTTTCGATATTTTTGTAACAAATGTCGCTGCAAATGGCGATGCAAATGGTTATCTGTATCTGATAGATTATATTGTGAGCGACTCGAGAGGTACTGTTTTAGCCAGCTTGAAAGATCTGCCTGCAAATGCGGTAAGAAGCGATTTCAAGGTTGATTCAAAAGGCAATTTCAGCTTTCCGCACAAAATTTCTTTGCTAACAACAGCCGGTTCAAATGCTTTAGTTTACACAAATGAGGAAAACTCAATTCAGATGGTCGGAGAAGCGGTTGATATGAAATTTGATGTTTATGCAGAATTTGATCCCAAAACCGGAGTGCTGAAAAGCGGTTACAGCTTCCGCGAGGGGCAAGCCTTGAGACAGGCAACCATAAAAATGGATGAAAATTCCGATGTAATTGAAGTACTTCCTTACGATTTTCTCGATTTGTTGGCGCTTCCCGACGGCGCTGTGACAGAGGGTGATAAAATTAAATTGAATAGCGGAATCTATCAGGTAGATGTTTTGGCCAAATCTATTGGCAATGGGATTGCACAAATGAATTACAAAATGTCAACAGACAAAAGCAAAAGTCTGGTTGACAGTAAAACTGAAGTCAAAACTCAAAATACTGATATGATGATGGATATGAACGTGGAAAGCATGATGAATATCGATCGTGAAGATAAGCAGGCTATGGACATCAGCAAGTCTATGATGCCAAATCTGGACTGTGACTTTGACAGTTTTTTCAATTACAATGAAGGTATGTTTTCAAACGTAAAAGGAATCGTAACTACAACCATCAATGCTATGGGCATGAAAATGCAGGTAAAGTCAAACCTCGAAATGAAAAAAATCTGATTTTATCATACCATAAGGGCCAAGCAAGGTCTAAACAACCATTACTTTAATCAATTGGTTAAGCTATGAGAAAATCTTATATTTGCAGCACGTAAACTTTTTATATGAAGCAAAGAAAAGGTTTTGCCATCGCACTAGCCTGGCCCGAAATGTACTGCAAACAGACTGCAGCCTGGTACGATGAATTTACGCATGTATTGGGCATAAGCAGGTACCGCTTTTATAAGGTGGGACATGCAGCAGTGACACTTGTCGACCCCGAAGGAAACTGCCATTATTACGACTTTGGCCGTTATCATGCTCCTTACAGCTATGGAAGAGTACGTGGCGCAGTGTCAGATCATGATTTGATTGTCCGCACAAAAGCCGTTTTTTCGGGTGATGGTAAGCAGATATTGAATTTCAGGGAAATACTGGAAGAGTTGCAGCGCAATCCTGCCTGTCACGGTGAGGGCAAATTACATGCTTCCTATGCTTTAATCGACTATGATGCCGCGCACAAAAAAGTATCAGAAATGCATGCAAGGCATATTTTACCTTACGGACCTTTCATTTGGAACGGTACAAACTGCGCACGCTTTGTCAATACCATTATCAGGGCAGGAAAAATCAAGTGGAATAAATGGTTTTATCTAAGATTTCTGAAACCAATTACATCTACCACACTCACCAATGTACATGGATTGAACAAAAAATTAGTGCTACCCCACATGCAGGAGAAAGCAATTTTTATACCTACTGCCTTACCCGAAAAAGCAAGGCTGTATGGTATATTGCCGGCACCTCCGATTCCCGATAGTTTAAAAGACAAAAACATACACTGGCTAAGCGGAGAAGGAGCAGGTTCCTGGTTCCTGCCCGAATTTAAAGAAAAAACTGTATTTCTGCAAAGATTTACAGCAGATGGTGCGTTGGAAGGAGAGGCAGAATTGAATCTTGTGAGCGCTAAAATGCCAGGAGAGATAGATAAATTCAAATTGACTTATCCATCGGCATTACATCGCTTAAGTATTGAAATTGATGGCGAAATCTTTGAATTTCATATCTAAAAATCTGGAGGTTTTGCATTAATTTTATGTTAGCTTACAGCAATAATCCCCTATTTACCAAACAACTGTATTTTATTTTATAAATTTGCGCCGAAGAATTTTATTACCCTCCCAAAAATTATTTTATGTCCAAAAATCTTAGGCTCCCACTTTTTTGTTTACTGCTTACAGTATTTACTCATATCAATGCCCAAAACGTTGGTATTGGTACCTCCACCCCAAATAGTTCTGCAAAATTACACATTGAATCAACCAACTCAGGTTTGTTAATTCCAAGAGTTTCGCTTGTAGCTGTAAATAATGGAACAAGTCCCGTAAATACCCCAGTCACTGGTGTTTTGGTTTACAATACCAATGCAGCTATCACTGGAGGAGATGGCACCGGTTTTTATTTCTGGAATGGTACTCAATGGGTTCCATTAAAAGGTGGGGACAATACACTTGACATGGCTTACGACGAAGGTGGCCCTGGTGCGGGTCGTATTATTACTGCTGATGCTGGTCGAGTTGAGATTAATGGCACAGGCGGTTTGTTAGTTAACGCCAATACAACAACTATTTCAGAAGCTGCTCTTGTTAATAATACGAATGGAACCCAAAATACAACTACACAGCTGGGATATGTTGGTGTAAATGCTGGTAGTACATCAGTTTTTGGCGTTAGAACTATAGCAAGGGGTACTGCTGCAACTGGAATGTGGGATGGTCCTATGGGGGTTTTTGGATTAGTTGAATCGCCTACCTCCGGTGGCACCATTAACCTAAATACAACTGTTGGCTCTTCAAATAAAGCAGTAGGAGTATACGGTACATTGTCGACCACAACCAATATCAATGGTAGCGCACAGGATATGGTTGCCGGTGTTGTAGGATATACAGGCCTACACAACAGTAGCGGCGGTACTGTAACAGGTTCCAGACTTTATGGCGGTCTTTTTGGCGGTAATGGTCGCGTATTGGGCCTTTGGGGTGAAAACTCTGCCTACATGGAATTTATGCCTCGTTGGCAAACACAAAACTACGAAACTGCAGCGCTGGGTTTTTACAATAGTGATCCTAATGGTGGCAACAATGGAGCAAATATAGGGTCAGGTGATAGTTATTTTTCCATTGAAAGCAATGTAACTAATTCTATCCAAAAAAACTTGGTATTACAAACTCGCTCTGTAGGTAATGTTGGTATTGGAACAAATACACCCTCAGAAAAATTACATGTAGTAGGTAACACGCGCATTTCATCACTATCAGGCCTTGGTAACAGGCTTGTACAATCAAACGCCACAGGTGTGCTCAGTAATATTGCTGATGGAACTGCAGGGCAGATATTGACCACAAATGGTGCAGGTGTGCTTTCATGGACTAATGCATCAGGAAATGAATGGAACATTACAGGAAATAGCGGCACAGTAGATGGCACCAACTTTATAGGAACTATCGATAATGTACCATTCAATATCAGAGTGAATAATCAGAGAGCTGGAAGGATTGAAGAAGCAAGTGGAACAGCTAATACTTTTTTTGGTTATCGTGCAGGAAATATAAATATAGGAGCGCGAAATAGTGCATTAGGATATAATGCTTTATTCACCAATAGTAGCGCTGCAGATAATACCGCAGTAGGGGCTTCTGCTCTGCGATTGAATAATACCGGATCTTCAAACACTGCTGTCGGTAGCCTTGCGATGGAAAATAACAGCACTGGCTATAATAATACAAGCTTAGGATATCAGTCTATGCATAGAAATACTACTGGATATGGAAACACATCAGTCGGATTTAATGCAGGACGAGCCGGAGTTTCAGGTATATATAATACAGCTTTAGGTACTCAGGCACTTGAATCCAACATAAGCGGCTCCAATAATACAGCTGTAGGATATTCAGCACTTTTCAGCAATTCAGCTTCATCAAATTTAGCCATTGGAGTTTCGGCACTTACTGCTAATACTACAGGTACCCCCAATCTGGCAATTGGCCATGAGGCACTAAGAACCAATGTAACTGGAGCGAGTAATTTAGCTATCGGTAATAGTGCGTTATATTCTAATACTGCGTCAAATAACTTTGCTATTGGTCATAATGCCTTGGACGCCAACACCACAGGTACTCCAAATCTTGCTATCGGGGCAGATGCCCTTGGGGCAAATATTACGGGTGCCAATAACCTAGCTTTGGGACATAATGCATTATTAGTCAGTACAGCTTCCAATAATCTTGCAATTGGTTCCCGCGCTATGGATGCCAATACAAGTGGTAATATCAATGTTGCAATAGGCGCCGATGCGCTGGGGGCAAATACTTCAGGCATTCAAAACATAGCAATTGGTCTAAATGCATTATCAACAGCAACAACGGTTTCGAACAATATAGCCATTGGAGCCAGAGCTTTGGATGTTAGCACAGGGGGCATAAATGTAGCAATTGGAACGGACGCACTAGGCTCTAATACAACTGCAACAAATAATGTCGGTATAGGTTTCAATGCGCTGTTTGACAATACAACAGGAGAAAATAATGTTGCTGTGGGCAGATCGGCAGGTGAAAATAATACAACAGGAGCTAATAATGTTGCTGTGGGCAGATCGGCAGGTGATAATAATACAACCGGATCCTCTCTGACCCTTTTGGGGAACAATGCTGATGTAACAGTAGATGGACTCGTAAATGCCGCTGCAATTGGTGCTGGTGCTACAGTTGCTCAGTCGAATTCCTTGATTTTGGGTAATAATGCCAATGTTGGAATTGGTACTTCTACTCCTCAATTTGGTTCAAAATTGCATGTAGTTGGCTATGCCTTATTCTCTCAAACTAATGCAGCTTTTACAAGCACCTCAAGAGCAGCTTACATCAGAGGAAATGATAATTATTCTACTGCTACAACACCCGACTACACCTGGTATAATAGCGACCGAACCGGTATGTTTCATCCTGCCGATGCCACAATTGCATTCTGTGTGAATAGTTCCTTGCCTGCAGGTCAAGAGATGATGCGTATCAATGGAACAGGTGTGGGCATAGGCACAACAGCTCCAGGCGGATTGCTTCAACTTGGTCTTGACCAAGGCAGAAAACCAGGTACCAATACCTGGACGGTTGTATCTGACGAACGTTTAAAAAATATCAATGGCAACTATTCAAAAGGATTAAAAGAGCTGATGCAGCTTCAACCCATTCGTTATCATTATAAAAATGTAGGTGAAAGAACTTTCAGAAATGAAGTTTTGAATACCGAATTTGTAGGTTTCTCTGCGCAAGAAGTTCAAAAAGTTTTTCCCGAAGCTGTAGGAACAGATGCTGACGGATATTTGAATCTTAACAATCATGCCATCCTCATCGCCTATCTCAATGCCATTAAAGAACAGCAAGGGCAAATAAAAAAACAGGAAGAAACCATCGAAGCGCAGAAAAAAGAACTTCAGGATATGAATAGCCGTTTGGAACGCCTCGAGAAAATGATGGAGAAAAAGTAATAAATTCTCTTCTTAACAAATGAGCCTGCGGAAAATTCTGCCGGCTCATTTGTTTTATTACTGCTTTAACAACTTCCCCAAATACTTCCAGCGCCAGTCCTCATCGACATCTACGCTGTCCATGGTACTGTTCATAATGCCGTAGCTGCCATTATCGAGCAGCGATTCTTCCAAAGTCCACCAGCAGAAGCCGATCTTCTTTTTTTTGATAAAATCGGTCAGGTCCCGCAACCAGGGTTCCACATTATTGGAGCCACCACTGCAGCCAAATTCCCCAAGAATAACAGGAGCGCAGTTTTTGAAATCTTTGTTGACCACAAAACCCCAGTATTTTTCATAGTGCTGCATACGACTCAAACTGTCGAGGTTTTCGTATCGAATATGTTTTTTTGGCCTGGCCAGATTGGCTCTACTCCAACTGAAACTATAATTGTGCACCTCGTAAACCAGTTTATTGGGCTCTTTTAGTTTAATTGGCTTTTTGATAACCGGCAGCAGATGCGGAAACTTTAATTTTGTAAAAAATCGGGTTTGCGCATTGATACCCTCCACTACGATGAGCAGATTGGGGTTCACGCTATGAATTTCATTGCCGGATTTGGTTGCAGCCTTATGCCAGTCTTTTCGATTTCGTCGGCCCCAGTTTGGATTTTGGGGCAGTGGAATAATTCTTCCACGTTGCGGTCTTACCTCATTTCTAAGGTCGGCAGCCATCACAAAAGGGTTGTCTTTGTACCTTAGGGCCAGCATTTTCCAATCGGCAATCCATTGTTTGGGTGTTTGAGACCAATGTTTGTTTTTTCCAAACCAAAGTCCATTCATATCATAATTGCAACACCAATGCGTAGTAGTGGAATGGTTATTCAGCATAATATAAATCCCCTGCTCGCTGAGAACTTTTATGACGGAATCCATCACCTGCAAGGGCGTTTTGCCGATGAGACCAGTATTAGGGCCAACCCATTCGGGCAATGCTATTGTATTGTCGTGCAGCATTTGATTGGAAAAAGGAAGTCGAACAGTATTAAACCCTGCAGCTTTGATAGCAGCAGCAATTTGCTCAATTTTCTGCACTTGAATGCCAAAGGGCATAGCATGCGTATCGCTGCCTTTATGGTCCTTACTGTATGGATACTGACTACCATTTGCGCCCCACCAGTTTACCCCTTTTATGCTAAAAACCTGATTGTTAATGTCTTTTATCTCACCTGCTTCGGTATGAAAAGGTGCCTGTGCCATCAGAAATTGTGTCACAAAAAACAAAAACAGTAAAAGTCGCATAAATTGGATGCTTGTGTAAGAATATAGTTATCCTATTGACAAAAGCTCTTTTTCGAAACTGTCAATCAGATTTTTTTCATGATCGCTTATTCCACCACTTGCAGCGGCAATTTCTTTCAGGGTCGAAATTAGAAATGGATAATCAGGACATGCTCCATATAGTTGACAGACCGCCAAAGCCTTGTTGCAAGACTCGGCTACCGTTTTTTTATTGTTATATTCATATTCGAATGACCACATCATATCGGCTGCACCTTCATAACCTGTAAGCTTTTCCTCAATTTTTTTGGCTTCTTCCACTGAGATTTCGCCATCGATTGTACAAACCGCATAAATGAGTTCGCCGAATGCATCGTATAATTCTTCTTTGCTTATTTCCTTTGCCATAATTTTACTATTAACTTATTTTTTAATATTTTGCAAGATAGATTAATTTTCT
>JBIPOO010000215.1:0-6712 GCA_044379045.1 Saprospira sp. | reverse complement strand
ACCACAAAGGCATAAAGGCCCTCGCTTTGCTTTCTTTACGGGACTTGGTATGAAAGAAATTGGACGTACTTATCGGGGTCCAAAATACGCTATTCTGATTAATAGTATCGAGGCCGGACTATTTGCCTCCAGAACCAATGTTTTGAAATTTGGACTGACGCATGAATATCATCAGTCGGAATACGATTTTTATATGCACAGCAGCGGTGCTGCAAACCGCGCCGATGCTATCCAAAGAGCTAATAAATATCTTTTTTATATCGAAGATGAAATCCTCATGGGGCATATCAGCCTAGTAGGGCAGATAGGTTATTATTTCAACAATGCCCCTGTAAAGCTACCTTTTACGCGTATTGGCTTCCGCTATTATCCGCTCGATCCGGTTAAAAACCGCCTTGCGCCCTACATTGGCATCCGGCTCAAGGCACATGCCATCACGGCCGAGTATTTCGATTTGACTATTGGGGTTGCTATAAAATAAAAAGTTGAGTATCACAAATCGTTCAGCTTTTTTAGCAAAACACTGTCCTTACTTTTCTCCAAAATATCTTCAGGTCTAATACGTTCATCCCAAAAAAGGTAACCGTGTTTGTCTTTTGCAAAACATCCGACTTCAGTTGAGGTCCTGAAACTTTGGTAATCTACACTGTCCATGACCATATTCCTTTCACCATAAATATGATTCTTATCCCTGGCATAACAGTTTCCTAAAATCTCAAAAGTTGCGACATCTGCACCCACAATCCAAAAGTTACCTCCATCCGACATGACATAATGTGTGTAGATATTGTTTTTATCACGATAAAATGAACTGCCAAGATATTTAAAACTTGCTGTATCAATAATATTCTTCAATTTTTTTCCTTCACAACAAAGTTCAGAAATGTAAACTGTAATTGAATTTATGTCATTCATTTCAACGCTTTTTAGACCGATATCGCCATTTTTAGATATGAATAGCCCCTCTTTTAGTGCTTTCCATTCCAAAATGCTATTGATGCTGTCCACTTTGGTTTTGTAAAGGTCTATACCTGATGCGCTATTATCCTGCTTTCTAAAACTGTTGCATGCATATAAAATCAAAATCAAGAACATTGAAATTGAACAAATAGTCAGTGTTGAATACTGAGAATTATTCATTGAATTTAGAGAATTGAAATTTACTAAATTTGTATTTATGCGTGCTCATATTTATTCGATGCTAGCACCCCATTTTCTTCCTTAAATAATCGGCTGTATATGAATCCTGACAGTTGAGCATTTCCTGTGGAGTGCCCCAAAACACAAGTTGACCACCATCTTTGCCACCCTCTTTACCAAGGTCGATGACATAATCGGCGCATTTAATGACATCCATATCATGTTCTATGACGATTACCGAATGCCCGGCTTCGACCAGCGCATTGAGCGCCTTGAGCAGTTTGTTTATATCGTGAAAATGGAGACCAGTGGTAGGCTCATCGAAAATAAAAAGCACATGCCCTTTCGAATCTTCCTTGTTGAGGAAGGAGGCCAGTTTTACCCTTTGTGCTTCGCCGCCCGACAAAGTACTGGAGGGCTGCCCAAGACGGATATAGCCCAAACCAACATCCTGTAAAGGTTTCAGTCGATAAAGAATGTCCTCCTGATCCTTGAAAAAGACTAGGGCTTCATCCACCGTCATATCCAGCACCTCAAAAATATTTTTTTCTTTATAAGTCACTTCGAGCACTTCTTTTTGGAAACGCTTGCCATCGCACTCTTCGCAGGTAAGTCTTACATCGGCAAGGAATTGCATCGAAACCAGAATTTCACCATCGCCTTTGCAGGTCTCGCAGCGGCCGCCTTCCACATTGAAAGAGAAATGTTTGGCCTTGTAACCCTGAATCTTGGCTGCCTGCTGTTTTGCATAAAGATTTCGGATAGCATCGTAGGCCTTTACATAAGTCACTGGATTTGATCTCGATGATTTGCCCATAGCCGACTGACTGATGAGTTCAATCTGGGTCAGCATTTTAAAATCACCTTCTATCGCCTCATGTGTACCGGCCTTTTCTTTGCTGTCGGCATCTGTAAGTTTGAGCAGGGCAGGGTAGAGGATATTTTTAACTAAAGTAGTTTTTCCGCTGCCGCTTACACCGGTGACAACTGTAAAAGTATTGAGCGGAAATTTAACATCAATATTTTTTAGATTGTGCTGCGTAGCACCTTTTACAGTAACAGATGCTGTAAATTTTCTGCTGCTTTTGGGCACAGGGATTTCGAGTCTGCCACTCATGTAACCTGCAGTCAGACTGTCATTGGCATCTTTATAGATGTTTTCAAATGGTCCGGCGAATACAATTTCTCCGCCATGAATGCCGGCATGTGGACCCACATCCACCAGAAAATCTGATTGGGCGATGATTTCTTCCTCGTGTTCTACCACCACAACGGTGTTTCCCAGGTCGCGAAGCTGCTTTAGCACCTTTATGAGTCGCCCGGTATCGCGCGGATGCAGTCCAATACTCGGTTCATCGAGTACATAAAGCGAACTCGTGAGATTCGAACCCAATGTGCGTGTAAGGTGTATACGCTGCACCTCACCACCCGAAAGCGTTCCCGATATCCTGTCGAGACTAAGATAGCTGAGGCCAACTTCGAGCATAATTTTTAAACGGGTACGGATTTCTGTCAATAATCGGCGTGCAATATCTCTGTCATGATCGTTTAATTCAAGTTTTACAAAAAAATCGTACAATTTATCAATCGGCATTTTCACCAACTGCGCAATATGTTTATCTGCAACCTTTATATAAAGTGCTTCTTTTCTAAGGCGCGAACCGCGACATTCCGGACAGGTAGTTTTGCCCCTGTAACGGGCGAGCATCACCCGGTTTTGAATTTTATAACCTGCATCTTCCAGTTCTTTAAAAAAGGCATTGATACCAGGAAAATATTTATTACCCTGCCAGAGTATATCTTTTTCGTCCTCACTTAATTCCTTATATGGGCGATGAACCGGAAAGTTAAATTTGTGTGCAACGCGCAATAGTTCATCCTTCCATTGCCCCACCTTTTCGCCTTTCCAGCATACAACTGCGTCATCGAAAACAGATTTTGAAGGATTGGGCACCACTTTGTCTTCCTCGATGCCGATGGCCTGTCCGTAACCCTCGCAGGAAGTACAGGCACCGTAGGAACTATTGAAGTTGAAAAGTTGAGGTGTAGGTTCTTCAAAGAGGATGCCGTCCAGCTCGAATTTGATACTGAATTTTATCATTTCGCTACCTTCGGGCTGAACGTAACATTCGCCCTGACCTTGATGCAGCGCCGTATCGACTGAATCGGCAATGCGTTTAATATTGTCGGTATTGTCCTTCTCTACGCTAAAGCGGTCGATCAGGATATAAATCTCAGTTTTGGACTTTTCGAGCTGCTCCAGCTGGTCTTTATCATCGAGCAGACTTTCAATTTTAATAATTTTTTCAGCTGCCGAAATTCTGCTGTAACCTTTTTGGATAAGATAGTCTAGCAGAATACCCAGTGATTTTTTTGCAGGAACCTGTAATTTAGAATAAAGAAGTACTCTGCTACCCTCATCGAGGTTATGGATATAGTCTACAACATCCGATACATTATGTTTTTTTACCGCAGCTCCAGAAACAGGAGAGTAAGTGCGGCCAATTCGTGCATATAGAATTCGCAGATAATCGTAAACTTCTGTAAGGGTCCCAACTGTAGATCTTGCATTTTTGTTGCCCACCCGCTGTTCGATGGCGATTGCAGGGCAAAGTCCGCTGATATTATCTACCTCTGGCTTTTTCATACGCATCAGAAACTGACGTGCATAAGATGAAAGACTTTCGACATAGCGTCTTTGCCCTTCAGCATATAAGGTATCGATGGAAAGTGAAGATTTACCCGAGCCCGAAACGCCCGTTACTACGATAAGTTTATTGTGCGGAAGCTCAACATCAACATTTTTTAGATTGTTGACTTTTGCCCCTTTTATAAAAATTGAATTTTTTTTTGCCATTTTTTGTAACCTTTTATAACCCCTCTGCGTAAAAGACAGTATTCAAATATTAACCGAAAGAAAAAAAACAAAGTATTAAATTGTGCTATTATTAAAAGAACCAATTATATTAGCATCCCTCAAAGCAAGTACTAAATAAAAAAAATAATTTTTAACAAAAAGAAGAACGCCTATCATTAGAAGATTTACACCTTTAGTTTATCGTATTGTTTGATGTCCGTAAATCTTAGTCAGCTATGCAATTAAAATCATTTAATGATCGTGAACTCATTCATTTGTACATGGATGGTAACGACGCAGCATTCGAGTATCTGTTAAACAGACACAAAGGTAAAATTTTTACCTCAATCTACCTCTTTGTCAAAGACAATGATTTGGCAAATGACATTTTTCAGGAAACTTTTATCAAAATTATTGATACTATCCGTTCAGGAAGGTATAATGACGAAGGTAAATTTTTACAATGGGCACTGCGCATTTCTTATAACCTTTGCGTAGATCTCTTTAGAAAAAACAAGCGTAAGCCGCTGTTTTCTGCCTCTGATGATTTCGATATTTTCGATACTGTAAGCATTGCAGAAGAATGCGAAGAAACAAAAATTATGCGAAATCAGACGCATGACAAAATTCGTCAGCTCGTCAACTTTCTTCCCGATGAGCAAAGAGAGGTCATCATGCTGCGCCATTATGCCGATTTGAGTTTCAAAGAAATTTCAGAACTTACCAATGTATCTATCAATACTGCCCTTGGCCGTATGCGCTATGCACTCATCAATATCAGAAAGATGGTGACTGAAAAACAGATCACATTATAAAAATGTTTCAATAAATAAAAATCCCCCTCAGGTACTGTCTAGTAAGACTTGAAGGGGATTTTTGTTTTGTAAGACTATTCTGTTAGAACTTTAGAAGACGGAGGCTTATTTCATCGTTCGACATGATTATCTCCGAACCATTCTCTTTTAGGTAAAATTTACCTTTCAGATAATTTTTTAATTCAACAGACTCCTTACTATCGCAACACAATTTTGTACAGCCCATCGAAGTGCCAATATCAATTGTATTATTATTATATGTAGCGCTTGTATTACAGGTGTTTTTATCAAGTTTGAGTCCTAAGCCATCTGATCTGAAACTCAATATGTAATCGAAACTGTATTTTTGGGTAATCGCTTTTTGTGAATCGTTGTCTTGTGGTAAAATAGTAACGTCAAGAATTTTAAAATCCTTACCAATCAGTTCATCGACATTAACCCTTGAATTTTCTTTTTTGCCCTCCTTGTAGGGTACGAGCCATATTCTTGAATTTTTATTGAAGATAACCGGATGCTCTTCGTCGATAACATATTGCATAGTGCCATTAAATAGAGCAGCCAGTTTTTGAGCAAGTTCCGAATCGCAACATTTTTCAGTACAGGTCATGCCTTCAGAGAATCTTAACTGATCATTGCTTATTTCACAACTGGCAGAACAGCTATTTGCATTAAGTTGTAGTTGCATAGCATTTTCGGAAAATTCAACAATCATTTTAAAATCAGGTTTCATTTCATTGCCCAAACTAAATGCCTTGCTCACTAGGTATTTTTTACCTACAAGAGCAGAAAGAACTATAGGCTTATTTTCAGAAATCAATAATTCATGTGTGGCATTTTTTAATTTCAATTCGTTATCGATGTTAACAATTTGAAAGCTGTTTTTTAAGAGTTCTTTCAGGGTTTGTGCCTCTTGACCATCGCAGCAAATTTTTGTACAGCTAAGATCCGCATTAAATTTGATTTCATTCTTTTTGATACTGTAAGTTCCTGAGCAGGTATTCACATCGAAGGCTATAGTGTATCGACCATTTGATAAATTGATTTTATAGGCCTTTGGCAAAACCATACAATTTTGTTCGCTTATAATTGCTGTAACGTACAGG
The DNA here is from genome assembly GCA_044379045.1 of Saprospira sp. Classification (GTDB taxonomy): domain Bacteria; phylum Bacteroidota; class Bacteroidia; order Chitinophagales; family Saprospiraceae; genus Saprospira. The sequence goes on along the minus strand of JBIPOO010000215.1, from coordinate 797 downwards.
TCTTTAGATTCAATATCTGCATTTACCGATTTTTGAATATTCCTGTTTTTACAGGCAAAAAGTGTAGTGATTAAAACTAAAAGGGTCAAATATTTCATAATCTTATTGTTTTTCGAATTTGTAAAAGTATAAAAAATCTTTAGTCTCGGAAATAGAAATCGGCCTCAATCGAAGAAATTTCCCAGGGAATCTGTGCGCCGTTCGATAGTTTTCGAACATTTGACCTAACCATTTTAAATACATCTTCCAATTTAAGGCCTTTATTTTTGATGGCTTCGAGCAGCTGTGCAGTGTAAAGGCCATTTTCTGCATCCGGATTATCGGAGGCTACCGCGCCGGGTGAAGTGGAAAAAGCAATGAAAGAGTTATATGGTGCCGATTGAATTGAGGCCAGACCATTGTGCCTGTTTCTCGTATCTTTAAATGCTTCTTTGTAAGGATTGTCGCGGCATGCATCCAAAATAATAAGGTTCAAATCATTCTCGGCATAATCCATTTCTACGAGGACTCTACTCAGATCAACAGCCTCGAATTCAATATCCTCTGCTTTTCTGATATCTGCATCGATTGGTAAGATATAATTTCGACCGCCCTCCTGAAGTCCGTGACCAGCAAAATAAAACAAACCAACCCCACCAGACTCTTTAAGCTGCTGTCCAAACTCCCTGATGGCAATTTTGAGTTCTTTTTGTGATAAATTCCTGTGAAGTATTACATTAAATCCTGAATATCTCAAGGCTTCGCAGATTGCCAAGGCATCGTTCTCAGGGTTTTTTAATGGGTTTGTAGTGTAAGTA
>JBIPOO010000214.1:0-6750 GCA_044379045.1 Saprospira sp. | reverse complement strand
AAAGTTGAAATTCACCAATCTTCTGTATTTCATTTTTATCAATTCCCCAATTGGAAAGTTTTGCTGCATTCCTGACAAAGGGCTTTTTAAAAAATTTTTGTGCAAAGCGCCAGCCTAAGCTGCCATTATCCAAAAGCTGATCCTGAATTTTTAAATCAGCAAGCAGTACATTGGCATCGGCTGCATACTGAAGAGAAACAGGAATATTGCCTGTTGGCATGGTCAGACATTTATTGATAGCCTGAAAAGCATTTTCCCAATTATTGAGGTCCTCCGTCCCCAATTCAGTCAAAAGTTCTGAAAGAAAAACACTGTCATAGTTGAGCAATAATCTAGATTTGTGTCCGTAGCTATTGCCCATTGCTTTACAAACACCGCAATAGTGCATTCGGTGAAATCGGTAATCGCTGCTGTTTTTATTGGAGCATCCTCCTTCGGGGCGCATTATGCCAAACATAGGTTATGGTTTTATTATCAGGATTTTGTAAAAGAGCAGTTTATCAAATTTTCAGATTAAGTCAGATGTTTTATCCAGGCAAAGGCCATTCCACCATGATAAACTTTGGCAACCAGCCATAGCGTACAAAGTTAAAAGCCCAGGGCAAAGTTTTTAATAAAATATCGAAAGAACCTTTTTCTGCTTTCAATTTCCAGCGGTCGGCCTCCTCTTTGATAGTCCCCTCACGAAGCAGGAAAGTACCCCTGAGTGAGTCGGGCGACATGGTTTTCATTTTTGTCCAATTTGCAATAGCACCCGTCAATAATCCCGAAGCCATTTTCAGTTCCTCTTCTGTTAGTCCCACATCCGTTGGCACAGGGGTGCTGACGGGGAGCCCGCACAGGATTTTGTTTAAGACCAATTCATTTTCGGGATGTTCGGTTTTGCCCGTTGCAATGTACTGCAGCAAATGTACTGCTCTTATTTGAGCATCCTCACTTACAAACTTATTTTTTTCGGTCAGATTGAGTGTACTGAAAAGTCTGCCATAATATGGATGTAAAATCACCAAACCAGCATTTCTGATGAAGAGCGGCTCATCGAGGGGCTTCTCAGGCTTTCTCTTTTTGTTTTCCTTTTGTGTTTTTAATTTACTGATTTCTTGAGCCTTTTTGCCAGATCTTAGCTGTTCCTTAGTTTCCTTTTTCAGTTTTTCCAAATTTTCGCGACGCTCCTTCTGCATTGTAATTTTTTGAATAAGTTTTTCTTTAGCTTCTGTATCAATAGCAGCTTTTCGAGCATCGGCCAAGGCACGGAATCTTTGAAAATTCTGACGTATATTGTTTCTTATTCTGATAAGACTTTGTCTTAAATTATTGTCGAGCGCTGCAGAAAAATAAACGTTGATCAAGTCGTTTTGAGCCAATTCTTTTTGTAGCAGTGCTTTTTTCAACTCTTCACTTTTTTCGACACTTTGAGCATTTTCAATTTCATCAGACAAACTTTTCTGTTCCTTTGTTATCTGCTGTAATGTTTTCGCGACAAGCACCTTGATGCGCCCCATAATACGTTTAGAAATTGTTGAATTTTTGTCTTCAAGGGCATTCCATTTTTCGCTCAGTTCGCTCAGGCTCAAAGTTGGCAATTCTTTCAATAGCGGATCTTCAAGTTCATAAGACCAGCTTTTGAGTAAATCATCCCAGCCCATTTCTGCAGCAAATTCAATCCAGTCAGCTCTTTCTTCCGGAGCTAGCTTTTTGAGCATTTCTTTTAACTTTAGCTGGGCCCTATCCATATCCTCTGCCAAAATTTCCAAGTCTTCAGCAATAGCAGCTGCAGGAAGTTTAGGCGTTTTAATTTCGGGCAGAGATGATAACTGTTGTTCTGATTCTAAGATTTCTCTTGCAATGCTGTCCGACTCAAGATCGAGTTGACGGATATTGATTGGCTCCCTTGTTTTGAGTATATCGAGCTGTCCTTCGAGCATAGCCAGCTGTTTTTGATTCATAATTTGTTGCAGCAGCTCTTCTCCCCTTGGATTTTCGAGCATTCCTGATTTCAATTTCTCAATCTCAGCCTCAGTTTCATCAATTTTTTTGTAAAAATCTTCAACATTTTCAGGAATTTCAAAATCGCCCTCCACCTGTGGAAGTTCTCTGTTTAAGAGATAGACAAGACGCTGGCTCATTTGCTGATATTCCATTTGCAAAGAAAAAAGACGGTCTTTCAGTTGTTCTTTTTCAGCAAGATCTTCGCTTGCGTCTGCCTGAGACTTTATGTCCTTCATTTCGGCCTGCATCAATGCAATAATAAGTGTTGAACTATAGCTTGGCGCCTGATATACCTTTCTTTTCCATTCATTTATCAGTGCAATTCTTGTTCTTTGGGTAATCTGTTCGGCATCTTTTAATAAAATTTCGATAAAGTCCCTGATAATAAAAGGTTTGCTGTCTAATTGATTCACATATTTCAACAAAGCCTCTTTTGCCACGCTCATACGCTCATCAGAAAGTGCAATACCCAAATCGCGGATGTATTTTTTCACGAGCGGCATTGTAGCAGGCGCCGAGATAAGTACGATTTCCCAAAACATCTCATCGGGCAATTCCTGACTGATTCTGCGTCTCGCTGCAGTATTTTTCAGGGCAGTTTCCAATAGTTTTTCTATTGCTCCTGCTTGTTTTAACATCAGTTCCAGCAAGAGACGACCCATTGCTTCGGGTGAACTGTAACCGCTCTTATACGTGAGGTCCTGATAAATTCCTTTCAGGATATAATCGGATAAAACTTCAAACTTTTTGGATTCCGGTATGCTAAGTCCCTCATCTTCCTGGCGTTTTTTGAAAGCCATTTCCAACAAATCTTTCTCTAATTCCAGGATATCTGAATCGCCTTGGATAGGGCGCACTATATCGGCAAAAATTGAGAGTCTGGTCCCCGGATTGTTATCTGAAAGATTACGCATGTATTCGAGCAGCGTTGAAGGCGAAATATTGAATTCTTTACTGACCTCTGCCACGACCGATTTTACAAAATTCTGAGGATTGAGGGAGCTTGTCATCGTAAATAGCGTTTCAGCAACGCGGCTCCATTTGAAATATTTTACAGACACCCCTTCAAGTGAATTCAGAATTTTTGCCTCTATAATTTTTTGAAACATTATGGCGGTTGAGATAGCAAAACCGGCAAAATTCGGAAAAAGAATGATGAGCACTTTCTCAAGTACATCCTCATTCAACTGGTTGACCAAACGCTGCCAGACCACTGGATTGCGTCCAACACGTTGGAAAGCCTGCCTGAGTTTCTCGCCATCTTTTTCGGCAAATTCCTTGAAAATGCTTTCTATCGAACTTTCGCGGTAATCATCGGCCCACCAGGGAATCGATCCGTACTGAAGGAAAAAAATCAGAAAATCCAGTTTCGAATTTTCGCTCACATCAACCTCTACATTATTATTTTCTAATGATTTATAACTATCTGTTATTTTTTTAACAGCATCAAAATCACGATCAATACTATTCAACTCTTTTTTTAGCGCTTCCTGCCTTTTTCCCAAAATAGCAAGCGACTTATTGTCTTTGTTTTTTTCAATAGTATCACCCAATTCGGCAATGGCCGCTTCTGCCCGGTCTCTGTCGCGTCCAAGCATTAAAAGTCTATTTTCAAGTGCTCTGATGAGTTTTTGCCTTTGCTCCTGATCGGTAGTTTTTACAATGGAGGCAATAAGATTTTTTTGAATTTTACCAATTTCATCTTTTATTTCTTCAATTTCTTTCCGAAGATTTGCAGCTTCATCCAATTCGCTTATGGCAATATCCCTTTCGCGTCCAAGTATTAAAAGTCTGTTTTCAAGGGTTCTTATGAGTTGTTGCTGTGCTTCCCGATCGCTAATGCTTGTAAGGGGATCGATTAGTTTTTTCTGAATTTTACCAATTTCAGCCTTTATTCCATCAATTTCATTCTGAAGTTTTGCAGCTTCATCCGAGCCAGGCAAAAGGGCCGAGAGTTTTTTCTCAAGTTCAATTTTTTGAGCAGAAAGTTCTACAAAATTATCTGATGCAGTTATGCCCAATGTCTGCATTTCTGTCCTAAGCTGCTGCAATTCATTCTGCAGATTTTTGCGCTCTTTTTGTAATCTTTTTCTTAAATCAGCATCAATATTATCGCGAAGCATTTTACTGAGCGAAGCGATTTTCTGGTTCAGCTCTTTTTCGTTTTGGATCAGACTACGACGTTTTTGAAGAATTGACGGAACCAGCGTTTCAACATTTGGGTGAAGTTCAGCTATGATTCTGATGAGTTCGCTTCGTCCCAGATCGTAACTGATGGAATGTCTTTCCTGCAAGCCAACGAAAAATTCCGTGAGAAAATCTCGCAGAATAAGACCTTTTTTTTCTGCAGTTTTTTCGAATACAGCTCTACTGATTTCATATTTTGGTATTTTGCCGCTTTGTTGTAAAAAAAAGTCTAAAATCACCTCCTTAGCTACTAGCACAGAAAAATCGGAAAGTTCCAACTCCCTCAGCAGGTCTTTCAGAAAACGGCTGTTGTCAATGTTCAAAGGTTCCATCAGCATAAAAATCTGCTCATTGCTAAACTGCATCAGCAGACGTTTTATGAACCAATCTTCGTTACGGTGTTTTTCAATCATACGCTGAAACCCTACCAGTTTTTTCTGCGTAAGTCTGTTAAACAAATCATGAACAGATTCCTTACTTTCTGTACTTGCCCAAAAAGGAAGCGATCCGTAGTTAAGAAAATATTCCATTACATCCAAATCACTGTGCGCTGTTTTAAACTCATTTTTCACAGCCGAAAAATCGTCGCTGATATCGCTTTCCTCTACATGGCGGTACTTAGTCTGAATAGCTTCCAAAATATATTGACTAAGTTCTTTTTCGCTGTATTTCAACTTTTTACCGCCCGATGTTTTTTCGAGCACATAATCAAAAGCAGCCGACATAATAGCCTTATTCACACTTTTTTGCCCGCGCATTGCCTGGTAGCGTTGTCCAATTCTTCGCCTTATGCTTTCAATGAGCTTAATTGCATCTCTGCCATTATTTTGAAAAAGAATTGACAAAAGCCGGTCGGTATATTTGCCCCTAAATTGAAATACAATTCGATTTATGATTTTGTTGCGGTTTGAGCGACTAAGCTCAGTTACCAATTTAGCTAGCTTTAACGGCGATTCCTGTATCAGCTCTTCAAAAATTTTGTCAATGCTGTCATTCTGGTTCGATGCCCAGGAAGGATAATGCCCGTTTTCGAGAAAATTTTCGAGAATATTCCATTTCGAAACTTTAAAACCTTTGCGGTTGCGCTCAAGTTTAGTTCCTGAATCTTTCAAAATTTTCTCTCTGATAATTTTTTCCGCTATGATTTTAAATTCCTTCTCAAAAGCCTTTTTATATTCGATAACATTCTTGAAATCAAGTATATTAATATTTGGTAGCTTTATATCAAGCTCTTCTATTTTTACATGTACATCAGCAGGAACTAATTTGCTAAAAATCTTGTCGAGCATATCACCTATTCTGGTTTTATACAAATAAACAGTTTCCTGTTGCAGCGTTTTCAGCTCTGAATCACTTATATTACCCTCAATTTTGAGCGCAATATTTTGTTTTTCGATAATATGCTGTTGTTTAGGGTTTTTCAATTAAGCAGGGTTTTGCCTCAAATATAAGTCAAAATTTACATTGTTCGATATTCAAACTTTCAAATATTATGTCGCAAAATTCCATCAGGGACAAGCGATCCGTCAATTTTATATGTAAAGGCTAGCTTTTAACATTGTAGCCGTACATATTATAAAATTAGCTTAAAATTAATTAACTTTGCAGAAATTAACAAAGATATACATTTCTGCGGAATTTTAAGTTTTAATAGCTTATGTATCAAACGCTTTTATATTACAAATACACTCAATTGACCGATGCTGAAGATCTAGCTTCTAAACATCTGAAGTTTTGCCAGGATTTGGGCCTGGTTGGTCGTATTATTATTGCCGATGAGGGTTTAAACGGAACTGTATCGGGCACTGTCGAGCAATGTGAAGCTTACATGAATTATATTGAGTCAGACAGCAGACTCAAAGATATGCATTGGAAAATTGATGTTGTAGCGGAACCTTCATTTTCAAAAATGCACTGCCGCTACAAACCCGAAATCGTTCATTCCGGCCTGCTCGAAGCAGTTAACCCACTTGAATTAACAGGTGTACACCTTGAACCCGAAGATTTTAAAAACATGAAAGACAGGGACGATGTAATAGTGCTCGATGTACGTTCCAATTATGAGCATCAGCTAGGTCGTTTCAAAAATGCTGTTACGCTCGATATTGATAATTTCAGAGAATTCCCCGATAAAATCAATGAACTTGAGCAATACAAAGATAAAAAGGTTTTGACTTACTGTACTGGCGGCATCAAATGTGAGAAAGCATCGGCTTTTTTATTAAAACAGGGCTTTAAAGATGTTTATCAGTTGCATGGCGGTATCATCAATTACGGGAAACAGGTTGGCGGTTACGATTTTGAAGGCGACTGTTATGTATTTGATAATCGGGTACATGTTCCTGTTAATTCTGTAAATCCCAAAGTAATTTCCAACTGTTTAAACTGCGGACATATTACAACTCGTATGGTCAATTGTGCCAACCCACACTGTAACGAACATTTTGTACAATGCGATAACTGTAGTGCAGATTTAAAGGGTAATTGTTCTCATCAGTGCTCCATGTCGGCTTTGGTAAGACCATACAACGAAAAAGGTTATTATCAGAAATGAATTAAACGTATGGAAATATC
>JBIPOO010000446.1:0-6759 GCA_044379045.1 Saprospira sp. | reverse complement strand
TATAATTTTACTCATTGTAAGTTGACTTTTTCGGTCAACCTATTTTAGGGACGCACAGTATGAAGTATGAAGTATGAAGTATGAAGTATGAAGTTTGAAGTATTAAGTATGAAGTTTGAAGTAAGAAGTAAGAAGTTTGAAGTTTGAAGTTTGAAGTTTGAAGTTTGAAGTTTGAAGTTTGAAGTTTGAAGTTTGAAGTATGAAGTATGAAATATGAAGTATGAAGTATGAAGTATGAAGTTTGAAGTATGAAGTATGAAGTATGAAGTATGAAGTTTGAAGTATGAAGTATGAAGTATGAAGTTTGAAGTATGAAGTTTGAAGTTTGAAGTATGAAGTATGAAGTTTGAAGTATGAAGTATGAAGTTTGAAGTTTGAAGTATGAAGTTTGAAGTATGAAGTTTGAAGTTTGAAGTTTGAAGTATGAAGTATGAAGTTTGAAGTATGAAGTTTGAAGTATGAATTCAGAAATATGAAGTTAGAAGTTAGAATTCAGAAATATGAAGTATGAAGTTAGAAGTATGAAGTATGAAGTTAGTAGTATGAAGTTAGTAGTATGAAAAATGAAGTTAGAAGCTAGAAATTAGAAATAATATATGAAGCCGAAAATCGAAAAATAGAGGCTTTTCTTTCCTAAAAATCATTTTCAAATTTTCATCTCGTCCGAAAGACGAGACAAATTTTCAAATTAAAACTTTCCTCTTTCACTTCACTTCGAGATCGGTTCGTGGAGCGCTCTCGTTTTTAGAGCGAGATCGGTTCATTTCCATCTAATAAAGCTTACTCCGTTTCATTAAATAAGGCATAATAACCTGTTTAAAACCTTCATTTACATCAGCTTCCACAAAATCAATTTTATACTGAAGGCATTTCATTTTTAACTGCTGCTTGTATTTTTGAATTTGTTCGGTATAATATTCTTTAACCTGATTGGCTTGTAATCTTACTTTTTCTCCGCTTTCGATATCCACAAAAATATAGGGCCTGTTATCAAAATCGAAATCTATTTCATGTCTTTTATCTACCACGTGAAAAAGCACAACTTCGTGTTTATTATACTTAAGGTGTTGGAGGGCAGAGAAAAGCTCATCCGGATTTTCAGCAGAATCGAACATATCGCTGAATATTATAACCAAAGAACGACGATGTATAGCCTCAGCAATTTGATGCAGTGATTCAGCAGCCTTTGTACCTTTATCCCTTGTTGGTTGATCGATATACTGCTGCAGATAAGACATAATCAGATTTTTATGCTGCGTACTCGACTTAGCGGGTGTATGCACTTCTAATTTTTCCCCAAATACCGAAAGACCAAAAGCATCGCGTTGCTTTTGGAGGAGGTGTATGAGTGAAGCAGCAGCCAAAGATGAAAAGGCAATTTTGTTGGCAAATGGCTGCCCTTTTTTTGAAGGTGCCTCTGGATAAAACATCGATGAAGATACATCCAATACAATCTGACAACGTAAGTTTGTTTCCTCCTCGTACTGTTTGGCATACAAACGATCGGTACGGGCAAATACTTTCCAATCGATGTTTTTTGTTGCTTCGCCTGGGTTGTAGATCCTGTGCTCGGCAAATTCAACAGAAAAACCATGAAATGGAGATTTGTGCAAACCAATTATAAAACCTTCAACTACCTGTTTTGCAAGAAACTCAAGATTACCACTTTGTCTTATGTCAAATTCGTTTAGTATATTCATTGATATATTTTTGGTATAAAGCCATTTTTAAACAGTAACTGCTAACATCTAATCTACTCCTGTTTTATTTAGTTTGCAATTTTAGCCAATTTTTAACTTATATAATAGCTTAAACAGTTTTAATTTCAGAAAGGTTAGTTTTTTTGGGCTAAGCTTTAGCGTATTTTTAATACATGCTTCAAATCATTTTTTATATAACCAAATAAAATAACGAAGCAAAAGATTTTTCCCTCTAAAAACATTTGGAACTTTAAATTTTTCTTAACTTAGTTCCCAAAGTAAGTAATTTTGTAAACTATATTTACCGTTAGAGTTTACAATTGGCTAAATTCTCACTGTTTATCAGTTTTTTGTAAAATTATTTGCTCTTAAAATAGTATTACAACTTAGTTTATTATCAGTTTATACCTCAAACAAACGTTATTTTTATGACGCATGCTTACAAATGGATACAGTTTGTTATCCTTTTTTCATTAACCGCTTTTGTACACAATCCACTTTGGTCGCAAGCCAGGATTCAGGTTAGGGTTACCACTGTGCAAGTACTTAACAATGTCGACTGCGACGGTTTTTTGACCGGAAACAGTGATTTTGTAGTAGAATACATTGCAACCGACAATACCCTTGGCAATTCGAATAATAATCCTGTACTGTTTGGATTTTTAGGCGACTTCAACCATACTTTTAATAACGGCAACAACGGTCCATGGACATTAAATCCAAATTTTACTTTTTTCGATTATGAATATGTCTGCCCAACCGATGTCCCAACTAATATTCGTATCGATTGGCAGGGTTATGAAAATGACGCTCCAACGAACTATGACCTTACCGGTGGTGCTTTCTCAGAAGTTAGAACCGGCGCACAGCTTGGCAATATAGCTGTACCTGCTACACCTGGTACTGCAACCCAAATATTTCAGGCAAATGGTACAAGCGGTTGTGGAACACAAACTTACAGAATCACCATTGAGGTTATCAGAACTGCAATTACCGTGAATTACCTTCCGGATGCAGTATGTGCTGCTCCTGTATTACCATTAAATACCACTTCGCGCTTTGCTTGGTGCCCAACTGCTTCATTAGAAGGAAATGAACCACACAGAGGTGAGGTTTCGGCAAATGGCTCTGTTTGGTTTGCTTTTGTTGCTCCTGCAAGTGGCGAGGTAGAAATTACTACAGACCTTTCAGGTACAGATATCGGAACCTATATCGAAATCTATCATGCTGCCGATGGCAACAGCTGCGCTACAGGTGTACAGATTCCTTCACTTGCGCTCATTAAAAATAAATTTGACTATCTTTCTCATGTTGAATTTTCAGATGGTACCGACTTTTTGGGCATAGACCCCGAAGCCGAAATTACGCTCGACGCCTGCGACCCGGTTAATCCATTCAGCTACCAGAAATTACATCCCGGACAAACCTATTATGTTCAACTTACTGCAGATAATGCAGGTGCCAGAGGTTATTACGAAGTTAGGGTAAATGACCTTGGCGGATCCTCACCTCCAAATGTTGAAGATCTTCCTTGCACTTCACCGCTATCTACCATTGGTAATACTGCAATCAGTTCTTCTGCCGGTTCTACTGCTACCCGTACACTCAACTTTGGTTGTGCATACGATGGTGGTAACGATTTTGGAGAAACAGGTGGACCGCATGTCAATTCAAATCCAAACGACTATCATGCATACGATTACAACCACCCTGCCTACAACAATGGTACAATGAACGAATCGGTTTGGACAAATTTCACAGCTCCAAACAGTGGCCGTATCGTTTTCGAAACAGATTATCAAAGCGCTATCTACGGAGAAAACTCAGCTTTTTTTGGCTATGATGCCAGATTTGCACCCGGAGTTCCTGCCGATTTCTCTTGCGCTAATTTATCTTTTATTGAGGGTGCCGATGGTGGTTTAAACGGTCTTTTTGGCAATTCTCAGGAAAGTGCCATCATTCGCGAATCCTGCCTCGAGCCTGGCTACAAATACTTCGCAATGGTTGACCCATCCGACAACCTTACACCGCTGAGTACCCAAAACATCAAAACATGGATTCATGACCCAAGTGTTGCTGATCCGCTTCAAAACCCTCCCGGTAATGACATTTTATGTTTGGCCATACTCGACACACTCTACAGAATCCCTGTTCGTCAGGTTGGACAAAATCTCCCATTCCAGGCTGTAGCAGGAACAAATGTTCGTGGTTGTATCGAAAGACTTGCAGGTGAACCAAATTCAAACTCTAATCCTACACTCAGAGCAGATCAAACTGTTTGGCATTATTTTGTAGTACCGCCAAGTGGTGTTGTTGAAATCCGACTCAGAGCTTATATTGGCATGCAACGTTTGAATTTCAATATCTTTGAATTGTTAAATGGCACAAGCTGCTACGGTGGTTTGGCACCTGCTACCTTCACTCAGGATGGTACACGCTTGAGTACTTCAATCACGCCGGTTTATTCAGGTTCGACTGATTTTAATGGAACTACCATTAGTATTTGCTGCTTAGTCCCAGGTGATGTATATGCACTTCAGCTCGACGGTGGTTCTCCCGGCGACCAAGGACAATATATTGTAGAGTACATCGATGAGATTGAGGTTTATGCAGGCGATTCGCAATACGAAACGATGTATGGTGATACCATTCGTCACAATAGTAATGACACAGGTTACATCTGTTTTGGCGACACACTTTACCCAAGCATAGCCTTAGATTTATTTGGACTTTCCACTACTTCAATCCCCGGCTGTCTCGACACAGGTTATGTAATTCATAATGCAAGTATAATTCCAAGTCCATTAGCTGGTTCAGGATTTACTTACATCGATTCACTCCGCTTTGGTTCAAGAGTATTTGTCAACGATGGCAATGGTTCAGGAACATTCGGTAATCCACTTTTCAACTCGGTTTATTTTGTTTCAGCATTAGCCGATAATGATACAACATGGGGACAACTTATTTGTCCGAGTGCAAGTATCGAAAATGGAGCGCCAGTAGTATTCCTCCAACAAATTCAGGTAAGTAGCAGTTACAACCAAAATAATTGTTTCATAAGTTTTACCCCAACAGGTGGTTTACCTGCTTACAATGGCAGTTTGTTTACATATGTAATTACAAATACACAAGGTGATACCATAACCGGCAGCACGGCAAATGGGGTAACCGTGAATTTCCAAATTCCTACACCTGATGTTTACACAATCGTAGTGACAGATGGAGCATCCTGCTCTCAAACTATCACGATCAATGCAACAACCTGCTTCGACCTTTGTGTAACCAATCCAGTAGCAATATCACCCTCACCAATCGACAGCACGGTTTATACCTGTTTCCCCGGTGGTGATTCTGCAACAGCTACTATAAATATTGCTGGTGGTTATCCATCTGCTAACAGCTCAGTTTACACTATCACAGTAAGTGGCTCAACAGCTGCATCAAACGGAACTTATACTTTAGCTGGATCTGCCACTACTGTTCCATTCAGCTTTACCATCCGCGATGGTGACACATGGACAGTTGTTGTGACGGATACCAGCGGATGTACCGACAGCATTACAGCAACATTTACCTACGATTTGGTCAACTGTCCCGACTTCTGCGATTTGAATCCTGTAACGGCAACATCCGGTTACAATTGTTTCTCCAACGGAAGTGCCCTGGTAGAAATAACTATGGGTGGTGGATTACCTTCTATTGACGGATCAAATTATTCTGTTACGGTAAATGGTTCAACTGTTTTTGGTCAGACCTTTAACAATGCGCAAGTGCCTGGTACAATTGGTGGAACAGGGCTCATTTCCTTCCTTGTAAATGATGGCGATAACTGGACTGCAATTGTTCGTGATAATTATGGATGCTCCGATACCTTGACAGGAACTTATGTGTTCAACGCTACGAACTGTCCTAATCTTTGTATCATTATGCCGGTTGTCATCAATCCAGATCCTATTGATGATTCAGTTTATGAATGCAATCCTGACGGTTCAGCAACTGTAACCTTATTCTTCAGCGGCGGTGTGCCTGCTGCAAGCGGTGGCAGTTATAATGTAGCTGTTAGCGGTTCTACAGTTGCCGGAGCAAATGGCAATTTCACTTCCGGGTTAGGCACTTATAGCTTCCTTGCTAATGAAAATGATAACTGGAGGGTAATTATTACAGATGCTAACAACTGTTCAGATACTGCAGTGGGTACTGTTAATTTCAATCCAATTACGCTCAGTGTCAGTAATTATACCTGTGATATCAACGGCACTGCCGAGTTTACACTGACAATTTCGGGTGGTAATCCTGCAATAGATGGCTCCGATTACTTACTAACCGTTACGGGAATTACTACCGGCGGAAATGTATTTAATCTGCCAGTAGCGGGTACAATAGGTGCTTCGACTGATTATGTTATTACTGTTGCTGATGGGGATATCTGGCAGATATTTTTAAATGACGGACAAAACTGTACTGCATCTGTAAGTGACACCTTTGTCTGGAATGCTACTAACTGTTCCAACATTTGTAACGGAGCTGGATATACCAATGTATTGATAAATGGTGGCACAGATAGTATCAGCTACGATTGCGATGGGAACGGCAATGCTATGCTAAATCTTGAATTTACTGGTGGTTTGCCTGCATTAGGCGGAGTAAACTATGGTTATATTGCTGAAATTACAATTAACGGCAATACTGTAACTGAAAACATTACAGGGACTGGTGGTTTGGGCACATATGTGCTGAATCTGCAGGACGGCGATGTCTGGCAGGTAATTTTGAATGATGGCCTTGGCTGCGGTTTCGATACGCTCAACGGAGTTTTCAACTCAGTTACTGCAGTAGCTCAAACGGATATAACATTTGAAGTTTTCGTTGGCGAGCCTGCCCAACTTATTGGCAGCAATTCAACAGGAAACATTACAAATTATGCATGGACACCAATTGCTACTATTAACAATCCAACTGTTGCCAATACCTTTGCATTGCCAATTGTTACCACAACATTTGTACTTGAAGTAAGCGATGCATTCGACTGTTCTGACAGAGATAGCGTAAGGGTAAGAGT
>JBIPOO010000213.1:0-6769 GCA_044379045.1 Saprospira sp. | reverse complement strand
GCCCTGAATCATGCCCTGATTGATTAGCTTTTTATATGGCTCTGCACTGGGAACTTTTCCTAAATCGTAGAGGAATTTATGCCAGAAACGCGAATACATGAGATGCCCAACGGCATGCTCTGCACCGCCTACATACAAATCTACATCCTGCCAATAATTTACAGCGTTTTGACTGAATGGTTCAGTGTTGTTATGAGGGTCCATGTAACGAAGAAAATACCAGCTCGAACCGGCAAAACCTGGCATAGTGTCGGTTTCTCTGGTCATTTGGTCCTTGGTGAGTACCCATTCTCTTTTGCGGTCTAGAGGGGAGTTTCCTTCCTTTGTTGGTTGAAAATTATCCAAGGCAGGCAGACTTAGCGGCAGTATGCTTTCTGTGCGCGAAACACCGGCTGTATCATATTTAATAGGGAAAGGCTCACCCCAATATCTTTGACGGCTGAAGTTTGCATCGCGCAGGCGGAAGTTGATTCTTTTTTTTCCGATTTGCTTGTGCTCTATTTCTAAAAGAATAGATTTAATGGCATCCTTAACTTCCAATCCGTTCAGAAAATCGGAATTAATCAATTTTCCGACCTTGTCACCCATTTCGGCATTTGGATATTCCGACTGGTCAACCACAGCTATAATTGGCAAATTGAAATGTTTTGCAAAGCGATTATCGCGCTCGTCATCGCTTGGTACGGCCATAATTGCTCCTGTTCCGTATCCGGCCAAAACGTACTCACTAATCCAAATGGGAATTCTTGTATTTGTAAAAGGATGAATGGCATAAGCCCCTGTGAAAGCACCGCTTACGGTTTTTACATCAGTCATGCGGTCTCTTTCGGTACGGCTATCTACATAGTTCAAATAATCATTCACAACTGCTTTTTGAGTATCGCTTGTGAGTTGAGCTATCAGTTCATGTTCAGGTGCCAAAACCATAAAGGTGGCGCCAAAAATCGTATCGGGACGGGTCGTAAAGATTTCGATGGAAGTATCTTGATTTTCTACCTTGAAAAATACCTGAGCTCCTTCAGAACGACCTATCCAATTGCGCTGCTGTATTTTCAATGCTTCCGAAAAATCAACTGTTTCAAGATCATCCAACATACGTTGTGCATAAGCGCTGATTCGAAGTGCCCACTGCCTCATCGGTTTTTGAATTACCGGATAGCCACCACGTTCCGAGCGACCATCTTTAACCTCGTCATTGGCGAGTACGGTACCCAATTCTTCGCACCAATTCACAAAACCTACCTTGCGATATGCCAGACGATAACTCATCAAAACTTCGTCCTTTTCTTTGTCGCTGTAATTTTTCCATTCCTCAGCACTGAAGTGGCCTTCATAACTATTAGCTGCCTGCGCAACATCTGAGCCGCCTTCTTCAAATTTTTTAATCAGTTCCGAAAGCGGTTTCGCTTTGTTAGCAGTTTTATCGTAATAATGTTCAAAAAGCCAGAGAAATATCTGTTGAGTCCATTTGTAATAATTAGGATCGGATGTATTAACCTCGCGTTCCCAGTCATAACTGAAACCCAGTTTATCCAATTGTTCGCGGTATCTTTTTACATTTTCGGCAGTTGAGACAGCAGGGTGAACACCAGTTTGTATCGCATATTGTTCGGCTGGAAGGCCGAATGCATCATAACCCATCGGATGCAAAACATTAAATCCGCAAAGTCTTTTATACCTCGAGAAGATATCAGATGCAATGTATCCAAGCGGATGACCTACATGCAGACCAGCTCCCGAAGGATAGGGAAACATGTCCAATACATAATACTTTGGCTTGCTGCTATCTTCTTTAACGCGGTAGATGTTGTTTTTTTTCCAGAACTCCTGCCATTTGCGCTCTATTTCTCTGGGTTGATATTCCATAATTGAGGTATAATTTTTTTTATTTTTATTTCTTTTATTAAAAACAGCACAGTTATTAGCTAAGATTTAGCATTTGCAAAAGGCGAAATTAGGCAAAAAATCATAATAAACTGTTAAAATTCTTTAAAAAACTACTGTTTGAACCCTAAAAAAGGGAACAGATTGTCCTTTTAACTGTTAATTAAATATGCTAAAAATAGCCTTTTCGCCCATATTCAGATATCCCTTGCCCGAGGGTCATCGTTTCCCAATGATGAAATATGAGTTACTGCCCGAACAGTTGCTCTATGAAGGCACGATTAGCGAATCGAATTTTTTTCAACCAGAACCGCTGGAGGAAAAATGGATTTTGAGAACCCACTCCAAAGCATATTGGGAACAATTAAAAAATTTAGAACTGCCAGCCAAACAAATTCGCAGAATAGGATTTCCTATGACAGAACGATTGGTACAACGTTGTCGAGTAATAGGGCAGGGGACAATAGATTGTTGCCTCTATGCACTTCAATACGGAGTTTCTTTGAATATAGCAGGTGGCACCCATCATGCTTATTACGATCGTGGCGAAGGTTTTTGTCTGCTCAATGATTTTGCAATGGCGGCAAATTATTTGTTGGATAATCGCATTGTAAGTCAAATTCTTGTTGTTGATTTGGATGTGCACCAGGGAAATGGAACTGCAACATTATTTGAAAACGAGCCCCGTGTTTTTACTTTTTCAATGCATGGAGCATCTAATTATCCGTTAATAAAGGAAAAATCAGACTTGGATATTGCATTACCGGATTTTATAGATGATGAGCCCTATCTCAAAATATTGGCTGATCATCTGCCGATGCTTATTGAAACCATAGAACCTGATATTATTTTCTTCAATTCTGGTGTCGATGTGCTTAAGACGGATAAATTGGGAAGGCTAGGTCTGAGTCGAGAAGGATGTAAAGCCCGCGATCGCTATGTTTTCGAAACCTGTAAAGGATATGGAATTCCAGTTGCGGTAAGTATGGGCGGCGGTTATTCGGAGCATATTCGCGATATTGTAGAGGCCCATGCAAATACTTATCGTATGGCGGTTGATGTTTATTTTTAATAAAAAAAGCTGCCCATTTTGATGGACAGCCTTTGGGCGATTAAATTATGTATATTTTATTCTACATTTAAAGAACTTGTAAGTCCTGTGGTGCTCAGTTCGTCCAATCTTCTTAAAGTGATTTCAGTATTGGCAACATTTTTTAGTACTAATTCATCGGCATTCGTAGCAGACCACTGATATTCAAAGTCTCCATTGAATAAATCTGTCAAAAGCAGATAGTTGGGATTTGAAATGCTGCAATTTGGAACTCCCTCTACTGTCAGAATATTGCCGGGATTTTCAAGATAACGCTTGCCACAAAGGTCCTGGCCGAGTTTCATCTCGATATAAGTATCATGAAAAATTAGTTTTGGACTTCGGCTATCCCATCTCAAATTGATATTTTTTGCTGTTGAAACAAGGGCAACTACTTTCCAGCTCGTCCCTTGAAAATCGATACTTGTTAAAGATTTTACTGTTGTAACTACTTCTTCCTGAGGTAATAAAGTTTCAGTTTTTTTGCACTGAACAAAAAGAAGGGATGATGTGATGGCTACGGCAAGGATGAATAACTTTTTCATGATGTTTATATTTTAAATTTTAAATTTTGAGTGCTTTGTTACAGATGGATTGTTATTGATAATTATTTTATTACTGTACGTTTAGATTTGAAGGAAGATTAGCAGCAACCGGAGTTGTAGTGCCCAATTGAGCAACTCTGCGCAATGTAATTTCAGTTTCAGCGTTGTTTTTCAAGATCATTTCATTACCATTGTCAGAGATGATGTACTGGAAGTCGCCTTCGAGTAGGTCAGACAAAGCTTGATGATTTAGATTTGTGATGGCGCAGCTTGCGAAATCAACAGTGATGTTGTCAGTTGCAAACAAATAGTGCTTGCTGCAAATGTCGCGACCCAATTTCATTTCGATATAATCGTTGAAGAAATTCATTTTTGGGTGCTTCACAGAAAAGCTGATGTTTACATTTTTTGGAACTGAAACGGCTGAGATTACTTGCCAAGAAGTTCCAGTCAATTGGTTGCCCAAAGATTTTTCAGTTGAGATAACTTCTTCAGTTAAGATTTCAGATTTTTTGCACTGAACAAAAAGTAAAGAAGCTGTGATTGCGATTGTGAGGATGAATAACTTTTTCATGATGTTGTGATTTTGAGTTTTGAGTAATTTGTCGTTTTGATTATTTGATGTTACAAAGGTATGGGTGTTGTTTTCTGATTTTTATGACCTGTACCCGAGTTGAAAATGATCTGAGTCAATTTTTAATTTTTTTATTTTCTCAATTAAAACAAGCTTAAACAGCTGACTAAAAATATATTATGAAAAATTTTGATTTTAATTTTCAACAGATATTTAATTCCCGATTCAATTATTGATGATACAAAGATAGGCCGCTGTGAACCCCAATTCAATGATGGAAAACCAAGGGAAGGGTGACCTGCGTCAGTTTTTGTTTTTTTTTAAATTTAGACATCAGACATCAGACATCAGACGTCAGATTTTCAGCTATGTCCACAATGTCCTAATGTATTTAAACAAGAACTAACAAAGTCATTTTTCAAAATCTAACTTGATAATTCATATTTGGTGGGTCTTTGCGCTTCTTTGCGTATTAAAGAGTAAGTGCGTTCTTTGCCTCTTTGCGTGAAATAGCCAAGAGTATATGAAAGTGGCTCTCACAGTTAATTTAAACCACAAAGTTCGTTCTCCTTTTTTCCGTGTGCAATT
Source organism: Saprospira sp. (assembly GCA_044379045.1). Lineage (GTDB taxonomy): Bacteria > Bacteroidota > Bacteroidia > Chitinophagales > Saprospiraceae > Saprospira. The sequence goes on along the minus strand of JBIPOO010000213.1, from coordinate 2,088 downwards.
ATTTCACTACGAGCATAGGCTTTGCGCCTCTTTGCGTGAAGTAGAACTAGTGCGTTCTCTTTTTCTCAGTGTGCAATAAATACATCACGAACATAAGCTTTGCGCATCTTTGCGTGAAGTAGAACTAGTGCGGTCTTTGTGCCTTTGCGTGAAATAGCATAAAAGACAAAAGGAACCGATCTAGTTCCTAGACGAGAGCGCTATATGCACAATCATTTTCCCCTTCCCTGCAATATTACTAGTACCGTATAAAAAAGGATTTTGATATCAAGCGCCAGCGAAATATTATCTATGTATAAGATGTCATATTTCAAACGTTGAATCATTTCATCAACATTCGATGCATAACCGTATTTAACTTGCCCCCAGGAGGTAATTCCAGGTCTAACCTTTAGTAAATGTCTGACATGAGGAGCTTTTTCTGCAATTTGGTCCAGGTAAAACTTGCGTTCCGGTCTTGGGCCAACCAATGACATATCGCCTTTTAAAACATTCCAGAACTGCGGAATTTCGTCCAAACGGTATTTTCTCATGATTCTGCCCCAGGGCGTACAGCGGTCATCATTATCCTGTGATAATTTTGGGCCCTCTTTTTCCGAATCGGTGTACATCGACCGAAATTTATAAATCATAAAGGATTTGCCGTAAAGACCAGTTCTTTCCTGTGTGTAAAAAATCGGCCCTTTTGAGGAGGCTCTTACCTTCAGTGCTGTAAATAAATATAGCGGAGAAAGTATCGTGAGGACAAGCAGGGAAGCTGTAATGTCAATGAGTCTTTTTACAACAGAAAACCAAACCGGCATAAACTGCGGACTGATTTCGATGAGCACCTCGCTGTAAACATTGGTCATTTTTACTCTTCCCAAAAGGATTTCATACATATCGGGAATTACTTTAATGAGTATATCTCTGCCCGATAGTATATTGATAATCTTCTGTGTGAGTTCAGATTCAGAGGGCTCCAAAGCCAAAATTACCTCATCTGGTTTTGTTGCTTCCAGTATTTTTTCAAGATTATCCGTTTTGCCCAAATGTGGAAACTTTTCAAGCGGAACAGAGAATTCAGTTTTGGGTTGATCGAAAACAGTTACGAAGCCTAAAAAATTATAATAATATGAATTTCTACCGCTTACGATATCTTTATGCAGATCATTTGCAATCTTTGAACTACCTATCAAAATTGTTCTGAAGCGTATTTTACCTTTTCTGATTCTGCCCTTTGCCCATTCCAGGATTAAAAGCCTAGATGACAAAGTAAAGAGCAGTTGAATAAAAAATAATGAGAAAAATGCATAATAATAGCCCTTGTATCCCTCGGCATAATAGTGTATGTCATTGAGCAGTAAAACAAAAAATAAAATGAAGCTGCCGAGTAAAACGGTGTAAGTGGTCCGCATCAGTTCATTAAGTCGCGACATGCGGTATACATTGCCATAGCTGTCGAAAATTGCATAGAGCAAAATCCAGAATGGAGGAACTGAAATGATTCCGTAGACATAATTCCAACTATCGATTGCAGCCCAAAAACTATCGACCTGTTGATATTCCAGAAAAGATTTTCTAAAATAAAAAAACAGGGTCCAGGCTATGAAAGCAGCCGCTAAATCGGCAAAAATGTAAATTAGCAGGCTTTTTGGAATTGCTTTAATCATTAAAAAAATATTAGAAATGCAATAGCTTAATGTTATCGATATAGATTTTGGCATCAGTTACACCAGTGCCAGTGAGGCTTGCTCTTATAAAAATAGAGTAAGCATCGGCATTCAGCTCATAAATGTCGCCTGTGAGTTCAAAATAAATTTTATTCCAACCTTCTATCGTGTTCATACCACCTTTGATAAAAACTTCGTCAGAGCCTATATTCCTGTGCCCTATAAGACCTACTGTTATCGGAACATTTGTTTTATAATTCATCTCAAGATAAACAGGCGAAGCAACACTGGGTGATTGCAGATTACTGTACCTGAAGGTTGTGGATACATAGCATTCAGGATTCAATGAATCAATTACTAATTGGCCGGAATATAAGCCTTCAAAAACCTCAGTTGTTTGTTTTTGAATGTCAGAATCAGGAAATTGGTCTATATC
>JBIPOO010000325.1:0-4101 GCA_044379045.1 Saprospira sp. | reverse complement strand
TAAGTTACCGAACCCAAGATCCTTTCGGCAAGATTGTGTTCACCTTTGGTCCCCATCACGATCAGATCGATGTCCTCTTCTTTACTTTTGGTGTAATCGGCCAATAGATCGGACGGAAATCCCATTTCTACAGCTGATTCAATTTTAATTGCACTGTCTTTTGATTTTAAAAAAGATTCCATTTTTCTCTGTGCGTCGTCTTTTCTGGCCTCCAACATCTGATAAGCCATTGATTCAGGAACCGGCATGCCAAAGTCGGATCGATAAACATGAATGAGTTTTATGGAAGCATCAAACTTTTTAGCAAGTTGGCATGCAAAATCGAAAGCCTTGGCTGCAGCTGCAGAAAAGTCGGTTGGTACTAAAATTTTCTTTATTTGTTTCATTTTAATGATAATTATAAATTAAGAAAGACAAGGTACTTCAGTTGTGTTATTTCAAAATGATGTACAAAAATAAGTTCTTAATATTTGAAAATTTAATGATATCTATCAATTTTTTCTTTAGGGTGATTTTCAACGCGCTAATAGTTTAACTTCATATCTTTGCCTTAGAAAATTTAAAAAATGAAACATATACTCATTCCTACCGACTTCTCTGAAAATGCCTTAAAGGCACTGAAATATGCTATAAAAATCGCCAATAAAACAGCTGCTTCGCTCACCGTGCTGCACGCTTATCACATAAGTCAGAGTGCAGGAAGTCTTATGTCTCTGGATCATATCATCCATGAGGACCGCGAACAGGATATGAATACACTATTGCATGGAGTAAAACCGCTCTTAGCTAAACATATCAGCATTGAAGGTATAGTAAGAAATGGGAGTCCTGTTGACATGATTGTACAGGCTGCTGAAAAACTTGAAACGGATTTGATTATGATGGGTAGTACCGGTGCCGGTGCTATGAAAAAAATATTCATTGGTAGCACAGCAAGTAACATTATTAAAAACACCAACAAGGCTGTTTTGACAATTCCTGCTAATTACGAGGGTGAAACGCTTAAAAACATCAGCTTGTCGCTCGATAACAAAGCTTTGGAAAATAATTCAATTCTCTTACCGCTTTTTGACCTCATTAAAATAAATGAAGACGTAAAACTGAATTTATTGACTGTTTCAATTGAAGATCAGGACAATACAGGCATAGATGAAGATTTGTTAATGTATATAGAAGATCAAAAAATACAATTCAGCTATTCAAAAATCATCGCAATGTCCATTATTGAGGGCATCAGAGGGTTTGTCCGCGAAAAAAATACATCCTTATTGTGTTTAGTACATCACAACAGAGGCTGGTTCGAAAATATTTTTCACCGAAGTGTTTCAGAAGATATGGCGCACGAAAGCCGAATTCCAATTCTTGTGTTAAGGGGTTAGTGTATATATTTTTTCATTTAAATTTAATTTATTATGACCGAATTTAATATTAAACAAGCTTTAATCTGTATTGATCTATCCGATACAGATAATGTCATATTTGATTATCTCAACTATGTGCAGCTTAAGCTCGGAATTGATCATATGTTTTTTTTACATGTCGTCAAAAGGCCTACTTTTCTATCCGGTTGGTTTGGGAAAAACTATGCTGCTATTCATAGTGAATTTGTTTTAAATGAGGATATTGAACAACAAATCATCGATAATATTGCCTCGAAATTGCTTAATTATGAAAACATTGTTATTGAATGTAAAGTGCAGGAAGGAAATCCGCTTGACATAATTATCGAAGTATCGAAAGAGCAACATGCCGATTTATTAGTCTTTGGTAAAAAAGTTAGTTCCGAATCTTCAGGTATTTTGGGTAAAAGACTAGCAAGACAAAGCAATGCATCATTGTTAATGATTCCTTCGGGAACTGTGAATAAGCTGGACAACATTTTTGTTCCGGTAGATTTCTCCGAAAACTCGGGAAAAGCACTTCAAAAAGCGATTCAAATTAATTATCAACTCGATAGCCCCGCCAAAATAAGTTGCGTACATGTATATGAAATGCCCGATTTAAGCTATTACAAAATTAATAGAACCTATGAGCAACTTAAAGAAATCATAGAAGCAGATATGCAGGAAGCCTTCGACAGATTTGTAGAAAAATATGCGCCGAATATGGGGGATATGCTCATCAAAAAGTCTGTATTAAGAGGCGAATTAAGCACAGCCGGCGAGCTCATAAGTCTTTGCGATGAGTACCATGCCAACCTGGTCATCATGGGCGCCAAAGGTCATACTGCTTTCAACAGCCTGTTTATAGGCAGTGTGGCTGAGAAATTTTTACATTTGAATGTTAACATTCCAACACTAATCATCAGATAGGTTTTGGAGAAATTATCCATGCACAATTATTTAAAAGTACAAAACGGCATTTTTAGAATTTTTATTCAAATTCTTTACTTCAAAAATTCTATTTGAGGAAAATATATTTTGCTAAAAGATTTTTTTTAAAACATTATTCCTACTTTTGACAAAATACATAAAGTAATTATAATATTATTTGTTTTATAAAAATATATCATAATTGATTTAAATCATATTTATTAAATAATAGTTTTCTGACCTTGCGTTAGATTTAACAATAATGATACATAAATGATACAAAAAAACACAAGGAAAGTCTTAGCTACATAGGATATACCAAAAGTTAGATCTCTAAATTTCATTTGACATGTTTTTTAAACTTTAAAATCAATTTTGAAAATCATCTTTAACCACTCCCCCCTTTTTTAAGGTTTTATTTAACCCTGTGAAAATTATTAAAATAATTTATTTATCTCAAATTAAAATTTACGAACCATGCAAACTTACTCCCTAAACCTAATCAGACTTTTATCAGAAAATGCTTACGAAGGAATTCTACTAATAGACACCAGCGGCATCATCAGATTTGCCAATCCATCGGCGGTAAAAATGTTTCGTTATGCTCCAGAAGAGCTCGATGGTCAGGCAATAACTACTATAACAGATGAATTAGATGTAAACAACTTTATCATCGAAAACCTTGATGTTTTTTCAAAAAATTTTTTTGATATAGGCAATCAACATAAAGGAAAAAGAAAGGATAAAACAGAAATATTTTTCGACTTAAACATTGTTGAAATTCACCTTGAAGATGGTGAAAAAATGTTTTTATACAGATTACACAGTATTAGCTGTCTTTTTGAAAATAATGGCAAAGACGTTTCTTTTGTAAATCAAGCGATGCTTGCCAATACTGACTTAAAAAATAAAATTAGCCAACTTTCCCAAACAAACCAAAAGTTGAGGAACGATATTACTGAACTTTTAAGTGCAAAAGAATTTAATAAAAATCTGAATGATATTAAATCTGTCTTCATATCAACTGTTTCAGATAATTTCCGATCTCCACTTAGCAGTATATTGTCATCAGCACAGCTGATTTCGAAATACCAAAAAACAGAGGAACAAAAAAACAGAGAACGTCATTTAAAAAAAATCGAAAATACGGTCAATAATCTGAACGATACCTTATCAGAATTATTAAGTTGTAAACAACTAGACGAAGATAAATTAATTTTTAATTCTGAAGAATTCGATATCAAAGACCTTGTAAATGATGTAATTGCCGAAAGTAAATTTATTGAGAAAAAAGATACAGAGATTACTTATGAACATGATGGAAACGGAACTCATCTCATCACAGATCAGTCAAAACTGAGAGATATTATTGAAAATCTGGTTACAAATGCGCTTAAATATTCAAATGGTAAAGGGGTAAATGTCTATTCAAAATTTCTAGATGAAAAGTTATATTTGAGAGTGAAAGACTATGGAATTGGAATTCCTAAAACCGATCAGCCTCATATTTTCAGACGTTTTTATAGAGCTGGAAATGTATCTGGCACAAAAGGAAATGGTATTGGACTTAGCCTTGTAAAAAAATATGTCGACAGTATGAATGGTCATATACAACTACAGAGCGAAGTCAATCAAGGCACAGAAATCAATGTTGCACTTCCTGCTATCATCGTTCCAGCTTAAATTTCATAAATAAATGTATAGCTCAGTAAAACTTTTTTGTTATTATAGATTTTTTTTATATTTTTGACTAGAATTAAAATAAGTCTGTCTTATGAAAAAAATACTG
>JBIPOO010000423.1:0-2691 GCA_044379045.1 Saprospira sp. | reverse complement strand
ACGTGAAAATACTGCAGAGATTTTAGAACTGTCCAATTACGAGGTGATTACTGCCGAAAATGGTAAAGAGGGCGTAAAAGCAGCTTCAGAAGCTTTGCCTGATTTGATAATATGCGACGTAATGATGCCTGAACTCGATGGTTTTGGTGTTTTAAGAATCCTTAGCCAAAATCCTGTCACAGCTACCATCCCCTTCATTTTCCTGACTGCTAAAACAGAAAAATCAGATTTCAGAAAAGGAATGAGCCTGGGGGCCGATGACTATATTACCAAACCTTTTGATGACGTAGATTTGCTCAATGCAATTGAAATTCGTTTGAAAAAGCACGAAAAATTTATGAAATCACAGGGACCAAACGGCACCGGTTTCGTAAATCCGGAAAGAGGTATGGAAGCGCTTATGAATCTTGCTCAGGATCGCGAAGAACGTTCTTATCGTAAAAAAGATTATATCTTCAGAGAAGGTGAATACCCAAAACAGGTATTTTTCCTGAACAAAGGAAAGGTAAAAACCTACAAAGCAAACGATGATGGTAAGGAGCTTATCATGTCATTGTACAAAGAAGGTGATTTTCTTGGATTTTTGCCGATGTTACAGTCTACAACTTATCCAGAAACAGCTGTTGCTCTTGAGGATTGTATTATTAGTATTATTCCACAAAAAGACTTCTTCGAATTGTTGCACAACAACCCCAGCGTTGCCAGTAACTTCTTAAAAAATCTAGCAAAAGAACTTACTGAAAAGGAAGATCAGTTAATTGACCTTGCGTACAATTCTGTTCGAAAAAGAGTTGCTGATGCTTTGGTTAGGCTACAAAACCGTTACAAAGAAGAGAACGAAAACCATTTTACCATCTCAATTCTCCGTGATGACCTCGCAAGTATGGTCGGAACAGCCAAAGAAACTGTAATCCGTACCCTATCAGATTTTAAAGATGAAGGAATTATTGAGATCAAAGGCAGTAAAATCACCATTCTTGAAGAGAAAAAACTGGTAAATATGCTCAACTAGTGTTTTACACTTAATTATCAAAAGCCGCCAATCTATTGAATTGGCGGCTTTTGTTTTTTTTTAGAATTCTGAATGGTACTTCCTTATTTATTTTTTGATAATTTTATCAGCACAAAGAATAGTACGATGCTCGTCTAGAATACATGCTTGATAGACACCCTTTGCAAGGAATGACAAATTAAATGATTGCTTATCCGTCACTTTAAAAACATCAGATTGTCCGATAGAAAGATTCGTAAGCATAATTTCTGAAACATCTCCTGTTTCTGTACCAAAGTAAACTATTTCAGTTGCAGGATTAGGATAAAATCTGCATGTTGGGATAGCATGAAAGTCAACAGCCAATACTGGTGGATTAAGATAATTTTCCAAATATGCATTCAGATCAATTTTATGTAATTTAGGTTCAACTGTAATAAATGAATACGACAATCGTTCATTTGTCAAATAATATGTAGAACCATCTTCGCTGCAAATTCCTTCAATCTGATGAAATCCAAGATTAAGATTTATTTTGCGCTTATTGGCTCCGAAAAAATCAGTTCCGTTAAAATCGTACAAAAGATAGATAAAGGGCTGAACAGTTGTTGAATATCCTGACATAAGCAATAATCGCTTATCCTCGAGATATGTAGCAGCAGTTACAAGCCCCTGCACATTGAGTAAACCTGAAAATTGAGCTACATAAACACCGGGTGTTTTTGGCAACGAATATTTTGCTGTTTTTTGACTGACCCATTGCTTAGTAAATAGAAAAATGCTATCGGAACTAACGATAAAACTCTCACAGTCAAAATCAGTATTATTTGAACCGGTAGCTGTAAAATTTATCTGATCTGAATAAGAAAAAAAGATCGTATCAATAGTAATAAGATTTTGAAGTAAATCAGACTTATCAATTCGTAAAATTCTCAGATCTGTACGGTTTCCATTGGCATTATTGCCAAAGTCACCCAGATAAATATAATTCGAGTCCTGTGTAATTTCCTCCTGATCCCGATTTGAACTTCCTGTAAGTTCAATACTGTCGATTATATTTACCGAATCTGGATGAAAATTATAAAGATTGATATCACTGTTGTCATTATGGGTCCAAAGCCTGTTGTTCCAGTAAATAAGACCGGATGTTTCATTCAGTACCGGACTAAGGTTTTGAGAAAAAACCGGAGATAGTGTTGTATTTTGATAAGTACAGCTTCCGTCATTAATAGTTGCGGATGGGTCGTAATTAGTTGCCAAGGGATCTGTGCAGCCAACTTGCGCGAGTACAGTGTAAAATGTACCGAATAAAAGCATTAGAATTAAACAAAAGGACCTTTGCATTTTATGATTTTAATAGTGCGAGCAGAATTTTTCTTTCAATAAAAAAATCTCACCCAAATAAGGATGAGATTTCATGTACCTCGAGGGGGACTCGAACCCCCACATCGTTGCCGATACTTGATTTTGAGTCAAGCGCGTCTACCAGTTCCGCCATCAAGGCTTAGTGACATTTGTGGAGTGCAAATATAAGACGAAGAAATATTTTTTAAAACTTTTTGTCAAAAAAAATTTAAATATTTTCAAAGTAAATCAATTTTAAACGCTGTCAATCGCTCTTCGAGCCGATTAAGGTATTTTTTCTTTAAATAAAATTCCAAAAGTCTTTTATGTAACAATTCATCTGAACTATCTTTTTT
>JBIPOO010000212.1:0-6841 GCA_044379045.1 Saprospira sp. | reverse complement strand
CAATTTTCTCTTGCGAAATGCGTTGCTCGAGCGATTTATAACTTTTCTTTAAACTGTTGATTTTAATACAATGTAGTTCAATACTCAGTGCCTTATATTCGGTTTTGATTTCGAGATATCGCTTGGCTCTTTTGGCTTGTTTCTCCAATGTTTTTACCTGCCCTTCAATTTCGAAAAGTAAATCTTCCACACGGGCCAAATCTTCTTCGGTCTGATTCAGTTTACTGAGCGTTTCTTTTTTACGCTGTTTGTATTTCGATACACCCGCAGCCTGTTCGAACAAGCGCAGACGGCTGTTGTCCTTGTCTGCCAGTAAATCATCGACCATACCTAATGCTATGATAGCGTATGAATCGGGTCCCATCCCAGTATCAGACAAAAGATTGGTAATATCTTTTAAACGGCATTTAACAGAATTCAGATAATATTCACCGCTGCCGTCTTTGAAAAGTGTTCTTTTGATGGAAACTTCCTGAAATTCGGTAGGAAGCACACCTTTATTATTTTCGAAAATCAGATTAACCTCAGCAAATCCGGAAGCTTTTCTGTTTTTTGTACCATTAAAAATCACATTGGTCATACTATCCGACCTCAGCTGCTTGGTTTTTTGCTCACCCAAAACCCAACGAATTGCATCGACAATGTTCGACTTACCGCAGCCGTTCGAACCGACGATTCCAATAACATCTTCGCTGAAGTTAATAACTGTTTTATCGGCAAAACTTTTGAAACCTTTGAGTTCAAGGCTTTTGAGACGCATAGTATGCTCTATGTTGTGTAGGCTTAGGCCTGTTTAATCAATTGCTGTCAGTAAAAGGAATGCAAAAATAGTTGAATTTTTGATTTAAGCAACCAAAAATATAACAGTCCAATAGACTAACAAAAGCTAATTATTTAATTTTTTTAGAGTACTATTATTTTAGTTGGTCATTATCTCAATTATTGAAAAGTGAATAATGAATATTCACTTTTTTATTTTTAATCAATCAATGCTATTTTTGCAAACAAAATTAAATCGTCGAATACACCTTATCCATTTGTCGGAAGAGACTACTAGCAAGGTCGTTAAACCTAACAACCTTGCTCAACCCGTGGCAGCGAAAGATTTTAATTGAAATGATGATAGATCCTTTTATTTTTCAAAAATCAAGTAGAACAAAAAAATAATCAGTAAGCTACACATCTTCCACGATAGCAGAAACTATTAGCGGAGCAGTTTCTTGAAGTAGCACATTCTTCAATTTTATTGCATTGCCCCTTAGAGACACATCTTTGCAATCTTTCACAATATTGCTGAGTTGGAGAACATTTTGGTTGGCAGATAGAGCCTTTAGGCAAACAGGATTTTGTATATGAACACCAAAATTTATCATTAGTACAGCTTATGCAGCCAGGGGCGCTGCAGGGCAAATCACCATTTGGAACATCGCAGGGCGCACAATTGAGCGGAGCAACTGGAACAGTAATAACACAAACAGCTGTACCGAAGCAGGAACACCAACCATCATGATCCAAGCAGCCTTTGTGGCAGCAGCAGTCACCGCAGGCCCAATCCCAACATTCACATTTTGGGCCGCATCTTCCCCAACACTCTTCACAAGCTCTAGCTACTTCACGTCCTGTACAGTTTGTATTGTTATTGTTTACAGATAGCGCAACCAGTTTGTTTTCTTTGTTTATTGTACGAAGCGTGACATCTTTTTGCTCAGCAATGGAAAACCCAAGTCGGTGAATAGCCAAACTGATTGCATATTTATTGCCTATGAGGCCTGCTTCTCCCAATTTATAAGATAAAATGGGTATTAAATAAAATTCAGGCGAAGCCATTATCAGACTGTCATTCTTTTTATTGCCTTTGACCAGTTTAGGTAAATTATCAGCTGAAATTTTTTCGTTAGTTATTTTATAGCTGTTTGTAAGTTTATTACCTTTCAGATCAACCTGATATTCTTTCTGATTGATTGTATTAATAGATATCGAAAACGAATTATCCTTTGAATTTAAGGAAAAATTATTGATCAGATAATTGCCGTCTGTTCCTTTCTTTCCACTAATAATGAACTGTAATTCAGTATTTCCTGAAATCATAGAACCGCTAATTTTTTCTTCTGATTTTGAGGCAATCTTTAGAATAGGTTTCCATTCACTCAGCTCAGTCAGTTCATCATAATCCCCCCCAATTATTTTACATACAGCTTCAGGAATACCCCATGCCAATAGTGGGAAACTTTGTGCAAAGCAAAAATTTGTCAGTAAAATAAATACGAATGAGTTAATTACTTTTTTCATTGATAATAATGTTTTGAGATTATTTATACTTAAAATTATATTTAATAATCAAAAAATTACTGTAATTCCTTAATAAATTTTTTATCTTTTATGCTTAGAACCCAGATTAAACGGTCATTAAAAATTTGTTTTTTATCGATGATTCCTTTTTTGTAATTTTTTTCCAGTTCTTTTTCAGCTTCGATTAAACTTAAGTCTCTCAAAAAGGCATACTCGATTGAAGTGAGGCTGTTATATTTATCGAAAATTGTTTTTAGTGTCTGATTTCAAGCGTTTCAATTTCAGGCACAAAAGATTTCATTACCTTTTCAAATGAGCTGCCTTGAATTTTCAAAAAATAAATACCGGAAACCAATATTATGCATAGGCTATGATATTAGTTCAGGAAAAACTTTCCTTCAAGATATCGTCCAATAAATCGGCATAGTAACTAAGGCTGTTGATGGTGGTTGCTACCTCTTCAGCATCAAGCCCAATTGCATCTCTGTTCGAAATCAAATGCACCATATTTTCATCCAAACAAAGCTTCATATTTACAAGCGAGGTATTGGTTTCGCACATTGATTTGTAAAATGCTTCTTTTTTTTCTGCAGGCACGACATCGGCATTCATTATAATAGAACTCACATAAAAATATCCGTTGGGAAAACGATCGCTGCTCGTAATCCCTACAGCCACTGTTGCAGAGCCGCGGTTAAAATCCCATTGTCCGTCTTCTGCACCGCGTGAAGTTTCAGGTGGGATACCCAAGGAATCAATGCCTTTTTCTATAATTTTGTAAAAACTTAATAAGTTACTCATAGTGTAATGTTATTGCTTGATGAATGCCAAAAATACAAAAAATGATTAGCTAATAAATCAATATTTCATAAAAATATTTTTACAAAGGAAAATAATAAACCGCATCACCATCCTCAATTTTGAAATCCATCACACGGGGCCAGTTACTTTGTATCAATTGTTTTTCCCAATTTTCAAAATCAGATTTGAGCATGCTTACAATATCAGCATTCGTTTTTGCCAAATTTACTTTTTCTGATTTATCTGTTGAGATATTGTACAAAGCCATACCCTTACCCAAATCATCCCAAATAAGCTTCCAATTGTCTTTTCGGATGGCTTTGTGATGCATGGAACGCCAAAACAGCGCAGGGTGTGGTATCATATCTGAATTCTCATGGATAAAGGGAACAAGATTTACGCCGTCATAAACTCTATCTGAAGGAAGCTTTACTGCCCCAGCTTTACATATTGTTGCAAAAATATCGAGCGATGAAACCGGATATTTATATACTTTTCCAGATTCAATTTGCTTTGGCCAGCTCATTAAAAATGGCACATTGATACCACCTTCAAAATTTGAAAACTTTCCGCCTTTCAGTGGGCTATTGTCGGCTGCATGTGTGTAGACCGCTCCCCCATTGTCACTCAGAAAAAATATCATGGTATTATCATCGATATCTAATTCTTCCAATTTATCGAGTAATTTTCCAACTGCCTCATCCAATGAATGAATCATAGCGTAATAAACTCTTTTATTATCGTCTTTGATGTGCGCATATAAATCGTAGATCTCCTTCTTCGCCTGAAAAGGGGTATGGGGGGCCGAGAATGGCAGGTACATAAAGAAAGGTCCGTTCTGATGATTTTCTGATAACCATTTTACAGATTCATCTGCGATTTTATCCGTCAGATAAGCCTTTTCTTCTATGATATTACCGTTTCTTTGTATGGCACAATTTCCCTTGCGCCCTTTATTCCAGATATGTTTGTCGGTAAAATCATCATGTCTAAAATTGACAATATTGCTGTCATTCACCGGAGCATATAGGCTAAATGCCTCGAGAAAACCATAATGATAATCGAAACCTCTGCTGAGAGGTATTGCAGAATTATTATAACCCAAATGCCATTTCCCAAAAATAGCAGTTCGATATCCATGCTTTTTCAATAATTCCGACAGAAGAAATTCTGTAGGCGGGATACCTTGTTTGTGCATATCTTCAAAATCGGGAAATACAGGCGGATTTTGTTTATTTACAACAAAAGGCTCTTTGCTTACAAATTGTTTGGCTATCCAATATTCGAACCTGTTTTTGGGATATCGTTCGTGGATATTGATTTCGAAACCAAAGCGTTGTTGGTATCTACCTGTCATCATACCAGCTCTAGATGGGGCGCAAATTGGTGAACTAATGTATCCTTCATCGAACCGAACACCATTTTGTGCAATTCTGTCAATATTTTTTGTTTGAACATTTTTGCCGCCATAGGCAGATATCTCATGTTTACCCAAATCGTCGGCCATGATTATGATAATGTTTGGAACTCCTTCATTTGCTTTTATCTGTTTCGAAAGAAATTCTTTCCTGAATTTTATCTTTTCCTCATCGAAAACAATTTTCCATTTTTTCTTTCCAAATTCCTTAAAAACATAGAATCCGCTGAGTCCAAAAAGCAATAAAACAGCTAAGGAATAAATGTATACTTTTTTCATTTCGACTTGGTTTGATGATTTTGTTGTTTTGTAAAAATATGATTATTTCTAAAAAAATCAATACAGTTTATTTTCTTATGCTAATAATGGCTATCTTTGCCCCGCTCAAACTAAGGCCTATTCCGAAATTTTATACAGCATAAAACAGATATGGCCAAAGAAAACTATAAACTAGTACTATAATTATACATAAAAATGAATAGTAAAAATTCAACCCTCATCGGTTTCTCAATCCTTTTTATTTTATTTTTGGCTTACAGTTGGCTCAATTCTCCTAGTCAGAAGGATATCAATAAATATAAGGCCGAAATGAAGAAATATCGCGACAGTATTGCGCTTTCAGATAGCCTTAGCAAGCTTGCAAAAGATAAAAATAATCTAAGTTCTGACAGTTTGAGCAACATAAAAGCCAGCCTTGAAAAGGACAGCACCAAAACTGCGGCTGAAAAAGACAGTATTCTGCAAAATATTGAGAAAACAACTGTATCTGCTTCAAAAGCTTTTGCAAATTTCTCCTCCAGTACCGGTTGCGATGAAAAAGAATTCACGATAGAGAATGATAAACTCATTGTGACGTTCAGCAATATTGGGGGAAGAATTAAATCTGTTAAAATAAAAGGCTTCAAAGGTTACAATCACAGTACAAAAGATAAATATGACTTTAGCGATGTTGTGCTGATGAATCACAAAGCCGATAAGTTCAGTTATTTTATTCCGGTAAGCGGAGCTGCAAGAGGTGGTGTAAATACGCAGGATCTTTGTTTCGAACCAAAAGTTGAAGGCAAAACAATTGTTTTCAGAGCCTACACCGATGACCGTAAAGGTTTTATTGAGCAAAAATTCAATCTTGATAATGGTTATAAGGTCGATTATGACCTAAAACTGGAAGGTTTAAAAGATATTATACCCGGAGATGCAAAGAAGATAACACTGAACTGGAAATCACATCTTCCAAAGCTCGAAAAAAACGACCAATACGAACAGCGCATGACTTCTATTCACTTTAAAGAAGTCGAATCAAGCCCGAGTTACTGTACCTGCGCCAGTACATCGAGTGAAAAAGTTGAAAAAAATCTTCAGTGGGTTTCTTATGCCCAACAGTTCTTCAATACCAGTCTGATCATAAAAGGAAACCTTAAACCCAATGCAGCTGATTTACAAAGCGAGATGATTCCGCTTACAGAATCTCATCTGAAAAACCTCAATAGCTCCATCAGTTTTCCAATTGCAGATCAAAATAGCCTTGTTTATGATATGGAACTTTATCTGGGTCCAAACAATCATGACATTCTTACAAGTCTGAAAATAGGACTGGAACAGGTAATACCTTTCGGCTGGAGTATCTTTGGTGTTATCAACAGATATGTTATCAGACCATTGTTTAATTTCCTTGGTACCTTTATTCCAAGTTATGGACTTATCATCATCATATTAACGCTTCTTATCAGAGTTTTGCTTTTCCCGCTTCAGTTCTCCATGCTGAAATCGGGTGTTAAAATGAGCATACTTCGTCCTCGACTCGAGGCTATGAAGAAAAAATACAAAGACGATGCGCAGGGCATGCAAATGGAACAAATGCGTATGTACAGTGAGTATGGTGTAAATCCTTTAGGCGGCTGTCTTCCTATGATATTAACCATGCCTATCTGGATCGCATTGTACCGCTTTTTTCCTGCTTCTATTGAATTCCGACAGAAAGGTTTCCTTTGGGCCGATGACCTTGTGAGTTATGATTCCGTCTGGGATTTTGGCTATGTGCCTGTTCTAAATGGTATTTATGGAGATCATGTCAGTTTGTTTACGCTGCTTTGGTGTATTTCAATGTTTGCCTTCCTTATATACAACAGCAAACAAATGGATATGTCGGCAGGCGGTGCAAATGCCAAAATGATGATGTATATGCAGTACAGCTTCCCGGTCATCTTCTTCTTTGCCCTGAATAGCTGGGCAGCAGGTCTTACCTGTTATATGTTGTTTTCTAATGTGTTGAATATTTTGCAGACCTTCCTTGTGAAAAATGTCATCATCAACAAAAAGAAACTGGAAGAAGATATG
>JBIPOO010000040.1:0-22161 GCA_044379045.1 Saprospira sp. | reverse complement strand
TGGTTGACCCGCGAAATTAACAACCTAATGATGAACCTCAAAAAATTTCAATCAAATAAAACCAAGATTTTGCAAAATTTAATTTTGCAACAATTCATTGACATTCAATAAACAACTAATTAACATTGCAAAATTAAAATTATGTGGGTTATCATGTTATTGGGTATTGTTAGGTTAATTTAACAACGAGACGTTTCTCGGGTATTTTTTGTGGGGTCGGACGGTCGTCCGACCCTACAAAACCCCCAACCGCCACTGACATTTTGTCACATCTCCCTCAAATGGTACAAGATTGGTAAAGCTAACAACATTCATATTAACTATCAAAATTTCAATATTATGCAAAAAGGATTTATCTCAGTACAAACCGAGAACATTTTTCCGATTATCAAGAAATTTCTCTACTCGGACCATGAAATCTTTTTAAGAGAATTGATTTCCAATGCCGTTGATGCCACAACCAAACTCAAAACCCTGTCAAGAAGAGGTGAAACCAGTGCAGATTTAGGTGATACCCATATCGAAATTATCATCGATGAAACAGCTGGTACACTGACCATTCGCGACCGTGGCATTGGAATGACAGAGGAAGAAGTGCAAAAATACCTCAATCAGGTAGCCTTCTCTTCTGCCAAAGAATTTTTGGATAAATACCAAAACGATGCTGCCATTATCGGACATTTTGGCTTGGGATTTTATTCCGCCTTTATGGTTTCGAAAAAAGTAGATGTTATCACAAAATCATACAAAGAAGGCAGCAAAGCAGTGAAATGGTCTTGCGAGGGCGACCCCGAGTACACGCTCGAAGATGCCGAAAGAGATTTCAGAGGAACCGATATCATCTTGCATATCAATGAAGAAGATAATGAGTTTTTGGAAAAATCCAGAATTGACAGCCTTTTAAGCAAATACTGTAAGTTCCTTCCTGTTGAAATTCAATTTGGCAGCAAAACAGAACAAATTGAAATCCCTGCCGAAACAGAAGATGCAGAACCAACTTACGAAAGCAAGGAAATTCCAAATATCATCAACAATCCAAATCCGGCCTGGAAAAAATCACCAACTGAACTGACAGATGAAGATTATCTGAAATTTTATCAGGAATTGCATCCGTTCAGCACGCCGCCGCTTTTTTGGGTACATTTGAACATCGATTATCCTTTCAACCTGACAGGTATTCTGTACTTCCCTAAAGTTGGCAGCAATCAGATGGAATTGCAGCGCAATAAAATCTCGCTTTACAGTAATCAGGTTTATGTGACCGATGAAGTAAAAGACATTGTTCCCGAATTTTTGACGCTGCTGCATGGTGTAATCGACTCGCCAGATATTCCGCTGAACGTTTCGCGTTCTTACTTGCAGAGCGATCGCAATGTCAAGAAAATTACCGATTATATTACTAAAAAAGTAGCAGACAAACTGCAGGAATTGTTCCGCAAAGACCGCCCAACATTTGATGAAAAATGGGAAAGCATGAATGTTTTTGTCAAATATGGTTTCATCACCGATGAAAAATTTGCAGAAAAAGCACCTTCATTCACCTTGCTCGAAAATACCGAAAAGCAGTATTTTTCTTTGGATGAATACAAGGAAAAAGTAACTACCAATCAGACTGACAAGGACGAGAACATTATTTATCTATATACCAACAATGTCATTGAGCACGACAGCTATGTACAGGCTGCAAAATCTTATGGCTACGATGTATTGAAACTTGATACACTGATTGACACGCATTTTGTTCAACACTTGGAACGCAAACTAGAAAAAACTCGCTTTGTTCGTGTTGATAGCGATACGGTTGAAAATCTTATTAAAAAAACAGATGAACCCGCATCGGTGCTAAGCGAAGAGGAGGAAAAACAACTCGAGGGAATCTTCACTGCTGCGATCACAGTTGATGGCGCAACAGTAAAATTGGAGGCGCTCTCTCCTACTGCTTTTCCGATTCAAATTACCCGCCCCGAGTTTATGCGTCGCATGCGTGAGATGTCGATGATGCAGGGACTTGACAGTAATTTCCCTGAATATTACAATGTGGTTGTCAATAGCAATCACCCGCTGATGTCAGAAATTCTGAAAAACAGTGACGGTCAAAAAGCCGCTCAATTGTTCGATCTCGCCCGCTTACAACAAGGCATGCTCAAGGGTGCCGATTTGACAAGTTTTGTGAATAAGGCGCTTGATTGGATTAAGTAGAGAAAAGATGTATAGACTTGAAGAGGAAAGATTTGAAGAGAAAAGTCTCTACAATTCTTTCCTCTTTTATTTTATTTGACATTATTCTTATATGTTTTTTGAAAAAATTGGAGTGTAGAGAACAAAAAAGAAAGAAAGTGAATTATACGTAGAGATTAAATAAAAGAATTCGTATAAATGAATACAAAACTTACCCTCAGCCTCGATGCTGAAGTTATCGAAAAGGCAAAGAGCTATGCAAAACAGCATAATGTTAGCCTATCGGCATTGGTAGAGAATTATTTTTCAAGGCTGACGATGGAGTACAAAGATGTAGAAAGCACCGTTGGTATTGTAGCGGAAATGAGCGGCATCATTGACCTTGAAAACGATTATGACTATAAAAATGAACTTGGCAAACACTTTATGCTCAAATTTGAAATCGACTCACTACCCATTGCGCTTCGAAAAGAAGTGGTGGACTTTGTTGATTTTCTTAAAACAAAACATAAGATAAAATCAAAGGTCAAAACGAGGGAATTTGGATACGCAAAAGGAAAAATTCATATGTCAGATGATTTCGATAAACCCTTAGATCTTATTTAGAAATGCCAACTTTAAACTACTTATGACAATTTTTCTTATTGGATTTATGGGCTGCGGTAAAAGCTATGTAGGTCAGGCATTAGCAGATAAGCTAGGTTTCAATTTTATAGATCTGGACTCGGAAATTGAAGCCTCGGCCGGAAAAAAAATCATTGACATCTTTAATGATGAAGGCGAAGCAGTTTTCAGAACAATGGAAACTGATACCTTGCACAAAATTTACAAAGAAAATACGGTCATCTCAACCGGAGGTGGCACGCCTTGTTTCGCAGACAACATGAGCTGGATGAAATCGAGAGGTTTGACAGTATTTTTGAATCCTTCCATCGACATCATCAGTGATCGTTTAAAAACAGAAAAAAGTCAACGTCCACTCATAGCAGCTGTCCCTGATGATGAATTAAAAAATCATATATATAAACTATATCTTCAAAGGCTGCCCCATTACGAAGCAGCCGATTTGAGCATAGCAGCCGAAGGGGAAGAAGATATTTTGAAAGTAATTATTGAAGCTATTGGCCAGATTGAACTGTTATGATACAAAAAATAAAAAAGCCCGATTGAAGAGTTTCAGTCGGGCTTTTGTCATTATATATTAAATTGTTCTATGGGAACTTCTGTGGATTTACCTCATGCATCAGGTCATAAATTTTTTCGAAAACATCTTCTACAGAAGGTTTGATGAAATAGTCAGCATCGGATCCATAAGCAGGACGAACATCCTCTGCATGAATCGTTAAAGGTTCAGAATCGAGGTGAAAATATGCCTTCTGCTCCACCAAAATTTTATCCAGGATAAAGGCAGAGGCAGCTCCGCTCACATCTTCATCAAGCACAACCAAACGGTTTGTTTTTTTAACCGATTCTACAATGCTGTGATGTACATCGAATGGCAATAAAGATTGCACATCGATAAGTTCTACAGAAATGCCACATTCTTCGAGTTGTTTCATAGCTTCTTGAGCAATACGCACGCAGGAACCAAAGGTAACTAAGGTCAAATCTGTGCCTGACTGTAAAATTTCGGGCACACCTACCGGGACAGTAAATTCACCAATATTTTCAGGCATCTGCTCTTTTAGGCGATAGCCATTCAGACATTCAACTACCACACAAGGATCATCAGATTTTAACATCGTATTGTAAAAACCTACTGCACGGGTCATATCACGAGGCACTAAAACACAAATTCCACGAAGACTGCTTAGTAAAAGTCCCATTTGAGAGCCCGAATGCCAGATTCCTTCAAGTCGATGACCACGGGTTCTGATGATAGCAGGCGCCTGCTGTATGCCATTGGAACGGTAACGTAGGGTAGCCAAGTCGTCTGAAAGTGCAGAAGCCGCATAAATCAAATAATCGAGGTACTGAATTTCGGCCAAAGGACGCAAACCGCGCATCGACATACCAATTGCCTGACCAATAATAGTCCACTCGCGGATACCGACATCAAAAACACGTTCAACACCATATTTATCCTGCATGCCCATAAATCCTTGATTTACATCACCAATTTTACCTACATCTTCGCCAAAGGCAAAAAAGGCAGGGTTATTTTGCAAATGATAATCGAAACATGCATTCAATACTTCGAATCCGCTTTTGATGGGCGAGTCCTCGTTGTAAACAGGTTTTACTTCTTCTACTTTCAATGCAGCATATTTTGTATCGCTGTAAAGCTTTGAAGTATAAAGCTCTTTGAATTTAGCTATAAAACCGGATGTGTAATCCTGCAAGGCTGTCTTTTCTGCAGAAGATTCCGCTCTAACGGCATGTAAGACCTGACGGCAAAATTTTACAATATCCTTGTGAATAGGGTCGATTGCTTTAGCTAAAGCCTCTCTTAATGCAATGACTTTTTCTTGGTTATTGGTTACTGCAAGCAGTGCATCAATAAATACAAGTGCTTCCTGCTGATTTGTTTTTATCGGGTTATTAAAAGCGTTGAATGCAGCCTTGATAGCATCTTTTACTTCTTTTGCAGCATCTTCCTGAATTTTTGTCAGTTCGGCCTCAGTAGCAGCACCTTGGGTAATCAGCCAGGATTTCATCTGCTCAATCCCGTCCTGTGTTTTTTCCCAATCGAGACGCTCCTGACTTTTGTAACGCTCGTGTGAACCAGATGTTGAGTGCCCCTGCGGTTGTGTACATTCCTGCACATGAAAGAGACAGGGCGTATGCGTTTTACGAACTTTCTCGATGGCTTTGTCAAAAGTTTCACGCAATGCAACATAATCCCAACCTTTCACGGTATAAATGTCAACACCTTTGCCATTTTCATCAGAATTGAAACCTTTCAACACTTCAGAAATACTGCCTTTAGTTGTTTGAAAATGTCTTGGCACAGATATTCCATAGCCATCATCCCAAACAAAAACTGCCAAAGGCACCTGCAGCACACCTGCGGCATTGATAGTTTCCCAAAAAACACCTTCCGAAGTTGAGGCATCGCCAATGGTACAGAATGAGACTTCGTTGCCGTTTACAGAGAATTTGTCGGCATATTCGCCCATGTTTTTTTGACATTCGCGATATTTTTTCGATGCCAATGCCAATCCCAATGCTCTTGCCATTTGGCCGGCAGTTGGTGATATATCGGAACTTACATTTTTAAGTTGGGTATGATTTGTCCACGCTCCATCCTTGTCAACTAAAGGCGTGGCAAAGTGTGCATTCATTTGTCTTCCACCTGAAAAAGGTTCATGCTCAGCATCTGCATGAGCATACAACTGAGCATATAATTGTTGAACGTTTGCGAGACCGCTTGCAAGCATAAATGTTTGATCTCGGTAATATCCAGAACGAAAATCACCATTTTTAAAAACCCTGGCCATCGCTACCTGTGCAATCTCCTTACCATCTCCAAAAATTCCAAATTTAGCCTTACCTCTGAGCACTTCTTTTCGACCACTCAAACTGGCTTCACGGCTGATACAGGCTACTTTAAAATCGGTTAGAGCCTCTTCCAAAAACTTTTTAGAAAGTTTTGTCTTTGTACTTTTTACTTTTGTTTCGCTCATATAGGTAGCATTTTAATTATGTTCAATCGCTGATTCAGCGCAAATGTACAAAAAAAATCTTTTCCAAAAGATTTTAGCAGCTATGCCTTCATACAAAAATCATTTTTTTGATTTTTTTTACTGAGCTTTTTTTTATTGGCACGGAGATTGGTATATTTGTTTTGTAAATTTGAATGAAGAAAAAAAACTAAAGGTTTAGTTAAAACAACATTTTTTTCTGTTATTTAATTTTTATTCCCTATATTTGTATTGCGATTACACAAAATGAAAGTTTTAAAAATCGCAATTTATTGAAAAACTGAATATTAACTATTTATAAAATTTATTTTTAAACTTCATTTTAAAACAAATACCGCGTATGAAAACTTTAAGCTCAATCATTGCAGTACTATTCTTTGCAGTTAATTTTGTTTCTGCCCAGGACATTAAATTCGAATCTCTCGAGGTAAATTATGGATCAATTGAAAAAGGTGCCGATGGAGTGCGTGTTTTCAAATTTACTAATACAGGTACTGCTCCGCTGATTATCAGCAACGCTCAAGGTAGCTGCGGATGTACTGTACCTACTTATCCCAAGGAGCCAATCATGCCGGGCGAAAAAGGTGAAATCAGAGTAAAATATGACACTCAGCGTGTAGGTCAGTTTACAAAATATGTAACATTGACAACCAACGCAACCAGTGGAACAAGCACTCAATTGAAAATTTTTGGCGATGTTAAACCAGAGGCTGCTCCTACCCCAGAAGCTCCAAAAAGTTTATTCAATCAATAATTGATACGATAAATTTCAAACCCTGCAAATGCAGGGTTTTTTTATGTCAAAAATTATTTAACTAAATTTATAGTTATATAAATAACATTTCTAACTTTGTCTGCGTTTTAAAACTAAACAATTAGTTAAATCTAAATTCAAGCATCATGAAAAAATTAATTTTATCTCTCCTAACATTTTGTACCCTACAATTAACAGCCCAAAAAATTGATTTCGAAGTTAAAGAAATCAATTATGGTGATTTAATGCAGGGAGACAACGGACTGCGTATTTTTAAATTTAAAAATACAGGTAATGCACCACTTGTCATCAGTGATGTGCAAAAAACCTGCGGGTGTACTAGCCCTGATTACACAAAAACGCCCATCATGCCTGGCGAAACTGGTGAAATTAAAGTTAGTTATGACACGAACCGAATCGGGCAGTTTACAAAATTTGTGACAGTATTCAGCAATGACCCTGAGAACAATTCGGTCCAGCTTAAAATATACGGCAACATAAAGGCTAAAGAAAGCCTGCCATCAGGACCAGCAAATTTTATCAGCAAATAGCAAATTTCAAAAATTCGATATTTTTTTCTTCAATTGATAGTAGTCATTTTTTTAGGTGATATTCCAACGTAACTTTGTAATATAATTAGTAACATAATTTATTAACAATTTAATTTCAAACTATTATGACACTACTCGAGAGAAGAAATCAGCTGAATCCACTTCAGAGAACAATGTGGAATGACATTTTCGACCGCGAACTGACTTGGCCTTCGCTGTTTAGAGATGGAGAGACGTTGCCTGCTGTCAACATTAGAGATGAGGAGAAACAGTATGACATTGAGTTTGCTGTCCCTGGCTACAAGAAAGATGACTTTAATGTCAGTGTAGAGCATGGCGTGCTAACGGTTAAGGCTGAAGTGAACAATGAGCATGAGGAAAATCATAACGGTTATTCCAGAAAGGAATTCAGTTACAAATCATTCGAACGTAACTTTACGCTTCCCGAACATGTTTTTGAAGAAAAGATAAACTGTAAATTTGAAAATGGGATACTGATGGTTCATGTACCTAAAAACAAAGTTGCAGTTGAATCGGAGAAGAAAAAAGTGATTAGTATAGCATAATAGCTATTTCATCAGACTAAAGTGAATGAGGCGGAATCGAAAGGTTCCGCTTTTTTATTTTAATTTCAGAAGTTCCAACATTCTTTGAAATTCAGCAGGAATTTCAGCATTTAATTCAATCAATTCACCACTTACAGGATGTGGCATTTTCATTGTAACTGCATGTAACATCATAGTATTCATATTCCACTTCTCCAGAAAAAGTTTATTCTGTTTGTTGCAGCCCCATGGTCTGTCGCCAATAATAGGATGTCGTAAATGGTCTAAATGTCTGCGAATCTGATGCATACGACCTGTTCGTGGGTATGCTTCAATAAGTGAATAACGAGATGTAGTATGTTTCCCTAGAGGGATTTCCAATTCTGCATGCATTATACAGCGAAAAAAAGTTTCGGCTTCCTGCATTTTGCCCTTTTCATTGGCCAATGGGTAGTTTAGGTTTATTTCATCAGGAAAAAATCCTCGCACTATGGCTAAATAACGTTTTTGTGCAGCTCCATTTTCCATCGATTCCTGGATTTTTCGGGCAATTTCTGAACTTAGGCCAAAAAGTAGCACCCCACTTGTTTTGCGGTCGAGCCGGTGTATCGGATACACATACTGTTCCAAAGCATCTCGAACCAGTTGCAATGCAAATTCTGATGCATCGGAAGCAATATTGCTTCGGTGAACCAATAATCCATTGGGCTTATTTATGGCTACAAAAAATTCGTCTTTAAAAATAAAATCCATTGGAGAAAAGATTGGAATAATTCGAAAATTTGATAAAAGCTATCGGGGGCATTGAAAGTGTACTTCGTTCTTCAAACGTAATTAGATTTAAAGCGGAAAAGTATTCTTGTTTGGATAGAAAAGATTGGAAAGAGCGGATAATATAGTCATAAATCAAATTTCAACTGCACCCATTCCTCGGTATCATCGTCTACATTTTTTTGCAGATTGGAGGCCGAAAGTCCCAATAACCTAATATTTTCGTACAAACCGCTGCTTTCTTTTAATAATTCTAGTGCCATTTCTAAAATATCTTCCTGTTCGCAAATATAAAAATCTTTTGAACGGCTGCGGGTCATAACTTGAAAGTCGCCGGTTTTGATTTTTAAAGTGATTGTCCTACCAAAATTTTCAGCTTTTTTTAATCGGGCATAAAATCGGGGAACAAGCATTGTCAAAACATTTTCAATTTCATAAGTGTCCGAAATATTTTCATCCAGCGTTCGCTCAATACCCAGCGATTTTCTTTTACGATCATTTTTTACCGGACGATTGTCGATGCCGCGCACTATATCGTAATAAAAAAGCCCAACTTTTCCGAATCTTTTGGCGAGCGCGATTTTTGACCAGTTTTTCAGGTCTGCACCTTTAAAAATACCGTAATGATGCATTTTATGAGCCGTCACCTTCCCTACTCCATAAAATTTTTCGATGGCTAGCTCTTCCAAAAACTTTTCAGCTTTTTCGGGATGAATGAGCGTGAGTCCGTTAGGTTTATTTAAATCGGATGCAACTTTTGCCAGAAATTTGCAATAAGAAATTCCTGCCGAGCAACTCAACGCAGTTTCTTTAAGAATATCTTCCTTTATTTTTTTTGCCAATTCCATTGCAAGCGGTTCGCCCATTTTATTTTCACTTACATCCAAAAAGGCCTCGTCTAAAGATAGCGGCTCTATCAGATCGGTATACCTTAAAAAGATACTTTGAATTTGGTCGGATGCTTCTTTATAAGCCTGAAAACGTGGTTTTACAAAAATAAGCTGTGGACAAAGTTGTTTAGCTTTCCATCCTGGCATAGCCGATTTTACTCCATAAACTCTGGCCTCATAACTTGCTGTAGTTGTAACACCCCTATGTTCTCCCCCTCCTACTGCAATTGGCTTTCCGCGCAATTCGGGAAAATCGCGCTGTTCGACCGACGCAAAAAAAGCATCCATATCAATATGAATTATTTTGCGCTGGGTCTGTTTTGTGGACATTTTGAAAGGGAAGATTTTTTCCAATTAAAATTAGAAGGGCAGCTATAGTAGTTAGTACAAAAAGCAGGACAAATCCTGTCATGATAACATTTAAAAGGCCGAATTTCTCGACATTCAAAAAAGGATAAGGGTAGCCATTTCCAAAAGCCCCATATATTAACACCCAAATAAAATAAACTGTTGGAAATATTAGCCAGTATCCTATTTGTTTAAAAGAGAGATCGGTTTTGTTCACAAAAACAAGCCAAAATAGAAGAAAAATCAAGGGATTTACCCAATGAAAAAGTTCCGCCACAAACCATTGCATTCCTTGTGGATTCCAGCTATCCTGCAACATAACATGATATACAATACAAACAAAGCTTAGATAAGTAAGTAATGCCGTTTGAGTTGTATTTTTATTCCAAAATTCAGAACCAACAAGCAATAACATCAGATAAGAAATGAGTAGGAGCATATTACTATTTATAGTAAAAAAGGTACTCAATTTCAAGACAGCGTGAATGCCTGCATTTTCAGCAGAAAAGACTAAAAACAATTGCAATATCATCGCAGTAAAAGCTACTGACAGTGCAATAAAGATATAGGGCTTTTTAAAAGGCAAAAACTTTTCTGACATAGTTTTAAATTTCAAGATTCAACTAAACTGACTTTCAAAATCTTTTTGCTATCATTTGATACAAAAAAATCGTTTGAACTTCTATATCCAATTACCCAGATTATTTTTGAATCTGAGACAAGCAAAGGAACCATACTTCGTTTATATTCAGGAATTTTTTCATCTTTAAAAAAGCTGCTTAGCTTCTTTAGTTTGCCTGACATTCCAAATGGACTGAAACTATCTCCATTCCTGTAATAACGCAAGAGAAATGGAAAATCAATTTTATCAGCATCAAAAAAAGCCAGATTTTTGTTTTTTGGATGAGAGTCAAATTGCTCCTTAGTCATTATTTCAAAAATCAACTTTTGACTATAGTTGACTAATACCTCAGACTCCCCTTCGTTGATGATTATTTCAGTTTGAGCTATATTATCAGCCTTTAGGAAGACCCTGAGCTTTTTATAATTTCTGTTAATGAGATAAAATTCAGAAAGATATAAAGCCGATTCATGATTTTTTGCCTGCTCCAAAATCTGTTCAGCCTGATTTCTGTTAAAGCCATATGGCTTAATCAGTTCGAAAAGTACCGTTAAAGGGGATGGAAAATCGAAAATTGATTCAAGGTTTATCTTGAGCAATTCATCAGCACTAAGTTCTTCACAGATTTCTATTTTAATTTTTTCAATAGCAAATTTCTGTAGTGCCGCTGTCTCCATAAAGTTTCTGATATTCCTTGCAAAATTATCCACAAAACCTTGATTTATAGTCTCCAAAACAGGAAGCACATGATGCCGGATCAAATTACGGCTGTATTTATCAGAACTATTTGAACTATCTTCTCGAAAATCTATCCCATTTTCTGATGCAAATGCCATTATCTCTTTTTTGCTGGCGAACATCAGTGGACGAATTAACTTTTTCTCCTTATTTAATGGTAAAATACCATGCAAACCGCTTATTCCACAACCATTGCTTAAATTAAACAAAACAGTTTCAATACTGTCATCCAAATGATGCGCGGTGGTAATCAGGTCGAATTCTTCTTCCTCAAGTAATTCATTAAACCAGTCATACCTTAGCACACGTGCAGCCTCTTGAATTGAAATTTTTTGCGACTTTGCAAAAGACTCCGTTTTAAATTTTTTAACAAATAAGGGAACCTCAAGTTCTGAAGTTAATTTTCTTACGAATGCTTCATCTTCATCCGACTCTAATGATCTGAGTTGAAAATTACAGTGCGCCGCTGCAAATTTAACTTTTGAACGATAAAATAAATTTAAGAGAACTACTGAATCTACGCCTCCACTCAAAGCCAATAATACTTTTGTATCGGCAGAGAAGAGTTTTTCATCCGATACAAATTTTTCAAAACGTTTTTCAAAACTGTAGTTGTTCAAAGTAAATTTATTTAACTTTTTTTAGTCGGACAGGTTTTCTAAAATTGATAAAAACAAGTTCGTCTTTGGTAAGTTTTATTAATTGGTTATCCTCTTTGCCTGCCGCAGTATATAATTTTAATACTTTTATGGAATCAATGTTAACGATGCTCCATGTTCCGATATCAGGTTTATGCGTTGCAGATAGTCTTCGTTCGAAGGCGCCATCTGGTTTGAAAGTAGCAGTTATATCTTTCCTGTCATCAGGTACTGCATTGCCTCCGATACCAACTATTTTCCACTCACCAAAAATCAAAGAACTGTCACCAATTTCTTCTGATTTGAAAACTAGTTGTTTTTTAATTTCTTTTTTGGATACTTCTTTTTGTTCAGCTTCCTTTTTATCCGTGTTAGAATTTTTACAGGAAAAGAATAAAAGACCTGAGAGGCAAAATAGAACAATATGCTTCATTTTTTATTTAATTTGCAGGATTATAAACTGTACCAAAGATAAGCACAATGCTCAAAATTATCAGTGATTTTTTTTTAAATACTCCAATTGTGGATATTATAGCCGTTTTTTGCGGAATTATTTATGTGATTCTGGCAGCAAGAAACCATATTCTTTGTTGGATATTTGGCATTATCGGCTCATCACTGACAATGTACTCCGTATTTTATAACTACAATTTATATTTAGAAACATTTTTAAACGGATTTTATGTAGCAGCTGCAATCTGGGGTTGGATCAAATGGAAAAAGCAGGAAACAAGTATTCAGAAGATAAAAAGCTATTCACTGTTTAAACATTTGCCCATTATAGGCATTGCGCTTTGCTTTGTTTTGCTAACCGGTTATATTTTTGACAATTATACAGCTTCATCGGCCCCTTATCTCGATGCTTTTACAACCGTTTTTGCCATTATGAGTACCTTTATGATTGGTATGAGGATTTTGGAGAACTGGCTTTATTGGATTGTAATTGATACAGCATCAATCTATTTATACAGTAGTCGGGGAGCTTATTTTTACGTAATTCTGTTCTGTGTTTATATTTTAGTTTCGGTTTTGGGTTACCTGCAATGGCGCAAAGAATACAAAACGGACGTATTATAAAATCTCAAAAGCCCAGGCAATATAAGAACCATGATGACTTAGGCTTATATCAACAAAACCAGTTTCTGTTGATAAAAAGGGAATATCAGATTTCATAATTATCTCAGCATTATCTTGAATTGGGTTTTGCATCTTGAAATCTTCAATAATCGCCTTTCTTACTGCTTCAGACTGATGATCAGCACAAATTTTCTGACCTGATTTGAATCCTTTGCTCTTGGGAAGAAAGGAAACTGTATGAATAAAATTTTCATCAAAAACAGATTCTGAAAGCATTGTTCCATAGTCGGTACTAACAAGTCCTGCTGTAGCGTCAAACGGAAAAGTTTCAAAACTTTTAGGATTGAAAGCCCTTTTTGCTCCTAGCTTCATGGCTATTTTATAAGCCGATTCCTTCATAGTCCAAATGCGCCAGAGCATCAGTTCGGGATTATCGGAACCGATGACTTTCTCAATTTCTCTGACACTACAAATTTTATTTAGATAGGGCTCCGATAAAGACCGAACCTTATCCGGGAGATGATTTAAATCGACAATATCATTACCCAACATCCTGTATACGAGTTAGTAGCTTGGGCAGCCAATTGGTATAAAGCGATATGCAAGTCCAACCGTCATAAAAACATAAGAATCATTTGCTTTTGAATCGCCCCGCTGACGCCCGGCTCTACCAATACGTTCTCCAATTTCAACAGAACGATCGGCAAGTGCGGCAGCAACATCCCCATGATAACCTGCGATGGCATTTGGGTCGCCATAAACACCTTTCACATCATCCAAATAATCTGTAAAGGCCAGTCTACCAGATATTTCAACATTCCAGCTTAGATTTTCATTCATGTCTATTTTTACACCACCACCCAAAATTACTGCGCCAGATACCAGACCATACTCTTCACCTCTTGCCTGTCCTTCTGTGCCCATGTCACGAAGATTATATCTAACTCCTTCGTAAACTGTTGTTGGATTAAAATGTAAAACACCAAGGCCTGCCATCAGAAAGGGTGCTACGGGTTTATCTTCACGACGGTTGCTGTGAAAATCCTGAAAATTAAATTCCACTACTGCGGAGGCTTCGAAAATATTGGAGCTAAAGCTTAGATTTCTGGCTCTTTCAAATTCTCCAATAGCTTTTTTGTCGCTTCCTCCAACATTTGCATAAGATGCTGCAAGTTTAAAGCATATTCTTCCGTCAAAATTTTTTCTCGCCATAAAACCCAGCGAGGGACCCAATCTTCTAAAAGAATATTTAGGATTCAAATCGCCGTAGTAAGATGAAAATCCTGCAAAGCCACCTAATTCCCAACCTTCCTGAGCAAAAATGCTACTAGATGTAAAAAATAGAAATATTAAAGTTGTTATTTTTCTTGATGCACTCATCTATCGGGTATTTATTTGTGTTGTACTATTTTCAATGATTCAACTGAATTAACGAATATTTTCAACGAATGTTGTTGGCAATTCTAAAACAATTTTAATTCCTGGTATCAATTCCCCAATGCAGCTTTTCTCGAATCATATAAAGAAAGTTCCTGTCATTAGGCCTTAGCAAATTGACAGTGAAAGGGCAACGACGAACTGCAAGCTGACATGTAGATTTGATCGTGTGATATCTTGAGTCGAGGGTACATAGAAAATTTTCAGCTCTACCTTCAATTTCAAAAGAAATAACGACGTCATCCGATAAAACGATGGGTCTGACGTTAAGATTGTGTGGCGCAACCGGAGTAATAATAAAATTACCTGAACGTGGGAAAATAATTGGCCCTCCGCAACTGAGCGAATAACCCGTAGAACCCGTAGGGGTTGCCACAATGATACCATCGGCCCAATATGAATTTAAAAATTCACCGTTCACATAGGTATGAATAATGACCATCGATGAAGTATCCCTTTTGAGAATGGTAAAGTCATTTAAGGCAAAATTGGTTTCGCCAAATATTCCATCAGAACTATCTAATGACAACAGGGTTCGGGGATCCGGTATAAAGTTATTTTGTTCAAATGCTGCCACTACTTCCGAAACTCTGTTTTTCTCGAACATAGCCAAGAAGCCCAGGCGGCCTAAATTAATACCTAAAATCGGCACTGCAGTATCGCGTATGATCGTTACAGCCTCTAAAATAGTGCCATCACCGCCGAGTGTGATACAAAAATCAGGCGCCAAAACTTTAAAATCCTGATAGGAAGTATAAGTTTCGTATTCATTCACAATATCAATTCTACCATTAAAAGACTCGAGATATTCCTTAAAAATACAAAGTTTAATCTGTTTTCTTTTGGCAAATTCTGCAAAAAGTTCGGCCACAATTTTTTCATGTTCCTGTTTTAAAAAGCGGCTGAATATGGCTATTTTCATTTTTTTAAATAAGTAATTTTAAAAATTGGCTTTGACCGTTAAAAATACATCATTTTGCAAAAGCCTGTTTATGGTATATTCAATCTGTACAAGAATATTGTAGTTATAAAAAGCGAAATCTAAGCCAAGCCCACCTGCGTACATGTGTGCATTGTTCAATTTGTTCCCAGAATAATAGTATTTATCCCAAACATATCCGTAATCTACATGCAACCTACTATGAATTCTGAATGGCACTTCATGCAAAAAAGGAGAACTTTCTTTTCCGTTCAAAGGAACTTTTAGGTCTAAAATTTTAAAATTCAAATCAGATCTCAAAAGAATGTAGCTTTGCCCGTTAACAACATAGTATTGATATCCACGAACAAAAGAGTCACCATAACCTAGCGCTTCTTGTTGATAGAATGGATCTTTATGCCCAAATACCGAGTATCGAGCCTCCGACAACACTCCTATTGACCAACGTTTAGCAAATTTTTTATAGAGTGCAATTCTACTACCCAACCATAATTGGTTTATATCTTTGTCAAAACCCAATCCCCTTTTTTGAAGATTTAAATAAATTTGATACCCATTCAACGGATAGGTCCAGACATCTCTTTTGTCAATTTCATAACTGTAATTGAAAGTAAAAGATCGTTGATTTCTTCTGTTCGAGAGAAAAAAGTCTGGATTCCTTATAAAAATGGAATCGCTTATACCAAGTTTTTGATAATGTAGTTCAAAATAATGATTACTATAAACTGATTTTCTATATCTTAGTGTTAGACCTGTTCTAAATCGACTGAACTGTCTTTCTTTTGATGCCAAATTCCTGTAAAATATCAATTTGTTATCAACAGAATTAAAAATACTCTCTTTATTATCAGAATAAAGTACATTTAAAGATATTCCAAATCTTTGTTTCCGATCTATGGGAGGTAACTCATAATCTACTTCAAATTTTCTGGTAAAACCAAATTGTGCTATAAAGGTCAATCTGTCATTGTAACCAGCTAAATTACGCCAATAAACAGCTATTCCCGAATTTACTCTACTGATATCTCTATTAAAATCTTTCCACCACACATTAATATTTCTATCTGCCAATTCAAATATTGGTATAGGAAATACATACCAGGCTTCAACAACTTTCAGATGAATACTTACAGATTCTTCCTGCCATTCCAAAATTTTCAAATCTACACTCGAAAAAAGTTTAGAGTTTAGGATATTCCTTTGATTTTCTTCTAGTTTTGGCATTAACTCAGCCAAAGTAATTGAATCTCCTTCTTTTATATTCAAGTAACTTTTAACAGCCTGAATTTTTGTTTTTTTTAAACCTTCATAGGATATGGATTTTATAAATACCCTATTAACTTGTCCCAAAAGTTCCTGTACTCCTGTGACAAAAAAGAAAAATATAATAAAGGCAATTTGGCAAAATGGTTTCACTTCAGGTTTTATTAGGAGCCAAATCTATCTTTTAGTTTATCGTCCAGTTCGTCGGCATAAAAACTTAGTTCATTGATAGCAATTGCCACCTCTATTTCGTCAAGTCCCAGAGCATCTCGGTTTGACATAAGTAATACCAAACCCTCGCTTACTGTCAATTGCATATTTACGAGTGTTGTATTTATTTCGAGCAAAGTTCGATAAAATGCTTCTTTTTTTGTGGATGGAACATCCAACTCACTCATCAGGACTGATGTTACATAGAAATAGCCATTTGGAAAGCGGTCATTTTGTAACAAACCCACCGTAATCGATGCTGATCCCCTAATAAATTCCCATTGACCTGCATTTTGACCTCTTGCAGTTTCTGGCTCAACACCCATTTTTAAGATGCCTTTTTCGATAATATCATACAATGCCACTGTATTCATTTTATTATTTTTTAAAATTGTAATTATTTAATTTTAAGAAAATTAGAAGAACCATGCGCAACAACTTCGTTTTTTGAATTTAGAATAATCGACTTTAAATTGGCCGTATTTTTTCCAATTCTTACTACCTCGGTACTCACCCGTAGTTTCTCACCTAATTTAGCATTTTTTACAAAATCGACAGAAATGTTCAAGGCAAAAAAAGTATCGTCATTTGAACTTTTTACAAATAGTTGCATACCCATTGCTTCGTCTAGTATTGCTGCAATTGCACCGCCATGAATTGTTCCCATCGGATTGAGCATTTCTTCTCTGACTTCAAATTCCAATAAAACATCACCATTATCTTTTACATCAAATATTGTTGCATTCAGCCAGGCTCCGAATCCAGCAATGTGACCTGCACATGTTTTACCAATATTTTCTTTTAGAAAAGCTATTACAGACTCTTTCATTATTCTTATTTTTATTCTGTGTTGTAAAAATAACAAATCTGTCGAATTTTTATATTAAAAAATCAGTAAGATTAAATCTTATAGAACCTTACTAAGATATAATTTAATTCTGTTGTTTTGATATACCACTTTATAATCATTTTCTAGAATCTCAAGCTCTTTGTCGTTTGCTTTGTAATCCTCAGTATCCAACAAAACAGCATCAAAAATTTTAGTTTCAAATGCTATATAATTTTTACTTTCCTGAAATGGCATATAAATTTTATTAGACCTCTTGTTTATTAAAAAATAATAATCAAGCAAAGGTTTGTCATATCTGGAAAAAGTGTAACAATCAATGAATCCTAAGTTTTTTTTCAGAATAATTTGGGAAATTTTTTTTGATTCTTTGTCAAGAGACAAACTCCAATTCATAAAATAATGACATTGTGATAAATATAAATTTAACAATGTTACAATCACAAAAATTGTCATTTTTATATTTCTATTTAATTTTAAGCCTTCTATTATAATCACAAAATGTAGCCAAAAAAAAACGGGCATCCAAAACCATATTCTGTATGGAGATTCTATGCCGCTAACTAAAAAAATTAAAAAGGGCCAAAGCCAATATAGTTGAAGTAGATATATTTTTTTCTGTTTTGGAAGTTCGAATATGCTTTTATTTATAACTAAGAGCAAAAAAGCAAATCCGAAAAGCAGAAAGAAAAAATTCCATTTGAATCCTAGTAATAGCCAATCAGTTAATCGATGAAGATACAATAAAAAATTTCCTGTTTCTATATTATTCTCAGATGCAGACCCTAATATTCCAAGGCCACCTGCTAATATCATAGGAATAAATAATAAAATCGAAATTAAAAGCGAAATCAGATTAGCTTTAAAAAAATCATAAATAAGCCTCTTTGATTTATAGTTTAACAAACCGAATACAATCAAATTTACAAACCAAAAATAAATAAAAGAAGGATTAGCATAAATGCCAAAAATGGATGAAATAGTATAAATTCTTAAAAGAAAATTATTCGAAGGATTATTATAACTGATTTTTAAAATTGAAAATGAACTTAATAGAATAAAAAGTAACATTGGAGCATAGCCTCTTCCAAGAACCGAAAAAAAATAAAAAGGTATAGATACAGATAAAATTGCGGTCGTAATGATTGAGATTTTCTTTCCAAAAACTTTGTTTGTTAAAACAAATAGGGTCAGAAGCGATAAAAATGAAAAAATTAACGCAGGTAATCTTACTGCAAGTTTAGCATCAAAGTCTAACTTCCATAAAAGTGAAGAAATAAGCGAATAAAGTTGATGATTATTATTTGGACTTAGGGCAGAAACCAGAAAACCTTTAGAGCTAAAGTGGACAAAGGTCCATGCCTCGTCGTATTGCAGTTCAGTATTTAATATCGTAAACAGAGCTCTGATAACAAAAAACACAAAAACAAAAGATAAAATAGCAGCTTCAGTTTTGTTAAGTAATCTAAAGGATGACTTAAAACGATTATTTATTAAATTGATATCTTTTTTTAGGGTGTCTGATATGAATAATCGTCTTTTGAAAAGAAAAATTGAAAAGAAAATTGTTAGTACAGTTATAAGCAATACAATATACCTTAGTAAAATAAATCGCTGAGCGCTTAATATTTCTACTTTGAAATATGACTCCAATGATTCTTTATCTGCTATTTTTAAAAGATATTTCACCCAGCTTTCATAATCATACAAATAAACCTGAGCTGTCAAAAAAAACATTGACAGAATTGGAATACTGAAAATAAAGATTGCAGTTAATCTTTTATAATTTGCTGACATTATGGCAATTATTATCTATCAGCTGATTCGACTGAATGACTGTTTAGTCTGATTATTTTGTAAAAATTTATTCAAAGGCAAATTTTCAGCTTTCTCTAGATTTGGATCAGTATCTATTATGTTCATCGCAACATCCCTGGCAGCATTCAAAATATTGGCATCTTTCACAATATCGGCAAGTTTAAGACCGATAATACCTGACTGTTGAGTTCCTTCGATACTTCCCGGACCTCTAAGTTTCAAATCTGCCTCAGAGATTCTAAAACCATCGGTAGTTTCACACATTGTCTTCATTCTGAATTTACTTTCTTCCGAAAGCTTAAATCCTGTCATAAGAATACAAAAAGCTTCACCACCACCACGGCCAACCCTACCACGCAACTGATGTAACTGGGCAAGTCCAAATCTATCAGCATTTTCGATCAGCATTAGTGTGGCATTAGGTACATTTACACCAACTTCAATAACAGTTGTTGCAATCATTATCTGTGTTTCACCTTTTATAAAGCGTTGCATTTCAAACTCTTTATCTGCAGCTTTTTGCTTGCCGTGAACAACACTGATCTGATACAGCGGTTTGGGAAATTCAGCAGAAAGCATATCATATCCCTGCATCAAATCCTTTATATCAGCCATCGTTTCACTTTCAGACTCTTCAATTAACGGATAGACGATATATATCTGATGACCTTTAGCAATTTCCTCTTTCATCCTACCAAAGACCCACAATCGCTGAGTTTCATACTTGTGATAAGTTGTTATTGGTATTCTGCCTGGAGGCATTTCATCGATTACAGAAACATCTAAATCTCCATAAACTGTCATTGCAAGTGTACGAGGGATTGGTGTAGCTGTCATAACAAGGATATGCGGAGGATTAGAATCAGTTTTTTTCCACATCTTAGCTCTTTGCATTACACCAAAACGATGCTGTTCGTCTATAATTGTCAAACCCAGACTTTTAAAAACAACTGAATCTTCAATTAGTGCATGTGTCCCAACCAACAAATGAATTTCACCTGATTCTAGTCTTTTAAGAATCTCCTTTCTTTTTGAACCTTTTACAGTCCCAGTCAGTAGTTCGATATTGATACCGAGACCTGAAATCATATCAGAAATGGATATAAAATGTTGTTGTGCCAAAATCTCAGTAGGAGCCATCAAAGAAGCCTGAAATCCATTATCAAGCGCAATCAACATAATCATCAACGCTACAACAGTTTTACCTGAACCAACATCTCCTTGAAGTAAACGATTCATCTGTTCGCCACAACCAAGATCTTTTCTGATTTCTTTTATAACTCTTTTTTGTGCTTCAGTAAGTGGGAACTTTAAATTATTTTGATAAAAGTTATTAAAATTATCCCCGATTTTTTGAAAAACATATCCTCTGTTGGCTATTTTTCGCAATTTCTTGGTTCGAAGAAGTCTGAGTTGTAAAAAAAACAGTTCTTCAAATTTTAACCGGTTTCTGGATATTTTAAGTTGATCTTGATTTTGAGGAAAATGTATAAAATTAAATGAATCTTTTCTACTTTGAAACTTAAACTGTTCTCTAACACTAAGCGGCAAATTTTCTTCAATAAGACTAGGATTTTCATCTATTTTCTGCAATAATGCTTTTATAATTCTACCTAAATCTTTTGATTTAATTTTTTTAGCATTCAGTTTTTCTGTTGTTGAATAGACTGGTTCTAGCATTGATTGAGCTTCTGTATTAGCATTTGAGACTAACTCCAAGTCGGGATGAATCATACTAACACGACCATTAAAAAGAGAAGTTTTACCGAATATTATATATTCTACACCAGTTTGTAGATTAGAAACCCAACTAAGTCCTTTAAACCAAACCAATTCCATAACACCACTTTCGTCTCTGAATGTACCAACAAGTCTTCTTTTAGGTCCAGTACCCTGTTCATCTATTTTTCTTAAAATGCCTTTAATTTGAACGTAATCACTTTGATCGTTCAACTCAGATATTTTATGAAATTTGGTTCTATCTATGTAACGATATGGAAAATAATTCAGTAAGTGTCCATATGTGAATATAGACAGTTCTTTCTTCAGAAGATCTGCTTTTACTGGGCCAACACCCTTAAGATATTCGATTGAGGTTTCGAGCATTGCTCAAATAATATTTGTTTAAAAGATTACAATGCGAAGATAAGCATATTGGTCAACAAATGCAAGTATTTGTAGTCTTTCACTATGCATTTGCAATAATTTGTTTCAATTTTAATGACTTCAACAGAAAAAAGCCCGACTCATTTAAGAATCGGGCTTTAAGATTGGGTAGGCGGCGACCTACTCTCCCACTTACGTAGTACCATCGGCGCTGAGGGGCTTAACTGCTCTGTTCGGAATGGGAAAAGGTGTATCCCCCCCGCTATGACCACCATTAAATCTTTGGGTTCTGAACCCATTATATCATTTTGACATACATTACTTGACAACAATTTATTTGAGATTGAGCACGAAGATATCTCCTCGTTTTTATTTGAAAAATTTAAAAGAGGAAGCTATCGAGTAATTAGTATTGCTTGGCTCCCTAACACATCACTGTGATTCCACCTACAACCTATCTACGTGGTCATCTTCCACGTCTCTCAATGGAATACTCATCTTGAGGTTGGCTTCGCGCTTAGATGCTTTCAGCGCTTATCCTTTCCGAACATAGCTACCCGGCATGCATTTGGCAACACAACCGGTACACTAGAGGTTCGTCCAACTCGGTCCTCTCGTACTAGAGTCAGCTCCTCTCAATATTCCCACGCCCGCAATAGATAGAGACCGAACTGTCTTGCGACGTTCTGAACCCAGCTCGCGTGCCACTTTAATGGGCGAACAGCCCAACCCTTGGAACCTTCTCCAGCCCCAGGATGTGACGAGCCGACATCGAGGTGCCAAA
>JBIPOO010000211.1:0-6897 GCA_044379045.1 Saprospira sp. | reverse complement strand
GAAATTTTCGATTATTCCTTTGTTCACATGACCGGTCACGGAAATGTGGTTTTCTCTCCGACCGAAGCCGAAAATCTGAGGCTCTACCTTCAATCGGGTGGTTTTTTGCACATCGATGACAATTATGGAATGGATCCCTTTGTAAGACCAGCTATGAAATTGGTTTTTCCCGAATTGGAATTTGTAGAGTTGCCTTTCGGGCACGAAATTTACCATAGTGCCTATGATTTCAAAAGCGGATTACCCAAAATCCATAAGCATGACGATAAGCCTGCACAGGGATTCGGACTGATATGGGAGGGTAGGGTAGTTTGCTATTATTCTTATGAAACCGACCTCGGCGACGGATGGGAGGATCAGGATGTACACAACGATCCGGAGGAAAAACGCCAGGAAGCGTTAAAAATGGGCGCTAATATTGTGCAGTATGCATATGAATATTAAACGCCCTTAAGTCTTTACTTACAAAATATCTCTTTTCAGACGGGCTGTCTTCGAATAATTACCCATAAAACTTTTGCCTGTCAAACCAAAATCGGCGACAGCCAAGAATACAAGATCTTCATTTCCAAGATTTACCGACTGATGTACACACCAGCGAGGTATCAGCGCAAAATCACCTGGACCAACTTCATTTTCATAATTATCTACAATGACCTTTCCATGGCCTTTGAGAAAGATGAAAACCGTTTCGTGTGCATGGCGGTGCATTTCATTGGCTTTGCCTGGTTTCACAGTTACAATTCTGGGGTCGAGTACTTCGAGTTTGAAGGGTAGTAAATTTACATTAAAATCGATGCCCAATTCATCCACTTTATTTTCATAAAGTCCAGTCAAACTACTATCATTGATGCTCGAGACTAATTCCTTTTTATCCTGAACATCAGTGAGTGTTTTTTGAATGTTGATTTTTTCCAGAAGACTGCCCACCCTTTTAAGTTGTAGGTCACCAAAAATTCTTCCAATCAGTTCCTCAAATATTTCACTCCATTGTGGTTCACCATCGGGTTGTTTTACCCAGCCAGCAAATTGTTGAAATTCCAATTTTTGATGTTCGGATTGCGAAGCATACAATAGTAGGGCTGATACAGAAGGCCTTAATTGGCTTAAGTCAACTGTTGAAATTGAATCAATATTTTTTTGGGCGTAATCTAGTTCAGCATTTAAACTTTCAAGTTCATCTGCACTTATTTTTTTTCCCTTAACTGACTTTTTAAAAAGCGCACTCATGGCTTAGGTGTTTTGAAGTTGCGCATCCAGTTTTTTAGCTCTTGCATACATGTCGTCCCAATAAGCTGCCCTTAAATTTAAGGCTTTCAACATTCCTTTGCGCAGTTCAAATGCAGTTTTTTCGCTTTCGTTGGCCAATTCTTCTGCAATTTTTAGTAAGATTAAGCCATGTTCGTCGTCAACTTCGGTATGAAGCGGGAAGAAGACATATTCCTCGAGACTTAAATCGGTATGTTTTTCAATAGCTTCTATCAGGTGTCGGTAAACGTATTTAACGATAGATTCGGTGCCAAGTCCAATTGCCCCTACCGCAGCGGTAGCAGAGCCGTCCTGTACCAGACTTAAAAATGACTCGCGCCAGATTTCCACCTCTATGCCATTTAGCTGTCCTCTATCTACGCCCATTGCATCCTGAAAACGTCTAAAAAGCTTTGGATGAGCAATTCCCTGTACCCATTCTTCTTTGATGCCCAATGTAGCAATCGCTTCAATATCTTCTTCGTGCAAGTGTCCGCTTTCCTCCGCGAGGTTATCGAGCAAATGTTCACGGTGTGTGGGATTTTCAAGTTTTGAAATTACTGCAGTAAGATAGCGAGGAAACCATGAACTGTAAGCGCCATATTGAGCGGCAAAATCTTTCAGTATCTCTTTGTTGTTGGAAAATTCGCCGTTTTTTAGTGCCAGCAGATAGGGGTGATTGATTGCCCTGTGATTTAAAGCTTCATCAATGAGTTCTTGCATTTTGTTTTGGTGTTTGTTATTATGAATTCACAACATAAAATCCAAAAATAATAAAAAAAGTTTAAAATTTCAAGGTCTTTCATGAAAAAAATATCAATTGATTTTTTGAAAATTTTAAAAAAATAGAAGCAATGGCCCTGATATACTCTATTTTTTAATATCACATTTTGATGTGAAAGTTATCGCATTTTATTTTACTTAGTTGAATTACAAAAAATTGATTTATAGATTTTTAAAAATTTATTATTATTTTACATGCTTGATTTTAATGATTTTAAAATATAAATAATCAAAGATAAGTTGTGATTTTTGTCAATGTTTTAGTAGTTTCGCAGAATTCTGAAATTATAATTAAACTCACAATAGAACAAAATAAATTGAATATAAAAATGACAATCAACCGAATCCACGTTTTCGCTTTTTTAATCACAACTTTATTGGCAGTGAAAATAAATGCGCAAACAACCGAAATTAAAATCTCCTTTGAAGAGTATATAATATCCTCCTCGCTTCCTGGCTCTGGACTGGATGAAGCATCTTGGTCGATTTTTGATAAAAAAGGTGATAAGATTGCAACAGGGAATTCTGAAGAGATCTTCAATTTTAAATTTGAACAGCCTGGTGATTACTTTATTCGTTTTGTTCATGAGCACAGGCATAATGGGCATGCTGCTACTTGTAACCACTATGCAATGCCCAATGAAGTAAAAATCAATGTATCGGCAAGGAAAATTTTATTCGACACAGAAAAGATTACTTTTTCAAAAAAGATAATTTCGGGTGCTGCCTCTGATGGGCTGATTATGTATGTGCCAATAACTCTGATTGGAGAAAATAATGATGATCTTGTGGAAATGAACAAAACGATTATATCATATGGTGTAAATACTACTTTGATTGGAACATTAGCGACTGATCAGTTTAGGCTGAAACCTGGTAATCATATTTTGCAATATAAGCTTGAAGGAACGGCAACAAAAGATACCTATATAGGTTTCGACCTGATTGATTTGAACGGCAATGTAGTTCCATTCGGATTAAATGAACCAATCCAATAATTTACTCTAAACGCACTTATATGAAATCTATTTTCAACAGATTCCTACTAATTCTATTTTTTGGATCTATATCAAATTATATCATCGCACAGGGGGCATGTGGATTTGGACCTGGTAAAGGTTGTCCAGGAACAGTATATGACAATGCATTTGTTAATTCCGACAATAATGCAGCCACTATAGAATATGATAATTTTGTTTCAACTT
This sequence comes from Saprospira sp., assembly GCA_044379045.1. Taxonomy (GTDB): domain Bacteria; phylum Bacteroidota; class Bacteroidia; order Chitinophagales; family Saprospiraceae; genus Saprospira. Next base: position 3,661 of record JBIPOO010000211.1, on the reverse strand, counting down.
TTCATAGCACAATTGTTAGAAATTATCAAGGGAAGTTTTTGGTATGGGGTGAGCAAATCTCAAATGATGGTGTAGCCAATGTTCTTTCACCAATTGAAATAAACAACGTTAACTTTCCTAACTTGTTGAATCATGAAGTTTATAAAGCTGCCGCAGGTTCAAATTTTATCGATGAAAGGCAGTTTTTTGTATTAACCTCAAATGGTTTGTATGCTTGGGGAGATGAAGATGGCGTTGTAGCAAATGCCATAACCAATTCAGCTGTTTTTCAAAAAATTAATACAGCTGCCATTAGTAATGCTAATTCATTTGGCTTGCCTTCAACTATTTCGCCTGCAGATGTAAAAATGATGGTTGCGTCAATCGCAAATTCACTTAGTGGTACGCTGATGATAACAACCTGTAGTGGTCAGGTTTGGGTACTATCGCAACTAGGAAACTTGAGAGGTAATAACAATACTGGAAATGCTACAACCTGGAGCCGTGTTGAAACAGGCGCCGGAGTTTTTTTGGACAATATTGTTGCTGCGCGTGTTTCCGGATCAAGTGCCATGGCACTAAGGTCTGACGGTACGCTTTGGACCTGGGGCTTAGGAACTTATTTGGGTAATAATACTGCCAATGCCACTAGAAACAGAGCTACACAAATGACTGCACCTCCAGGTACGCCTAAAATGATAGGCTTAACGGCAGATGCAACCGATCCTGTAGCTTATTATGTACTCATGACTAATGGAAACTTATATTCTTTAGGTTTTAATGGAAGCAGACAGCTTGGTGATTTTACAGTAACAGAAAGAAGATCGTGGGTTCAACCTAGATATAACGCGGCAGCCCCTGGTGGAACAGTAATGAACAATATACGTTGGGTTGCACCTTCAGAATCAGATGGCCGTTATCCCGCAGCCAATGTGATTAATGCTGATAGTGTTTTATTTGCTTTTGGTGCAAATGATACAAGAATGATTGGTAGAGGTGCTGGCGCTGATGCAGATCCTGGAATACCGGATGGTTTAACTACGGCTTCCAAAATAACTGGTGTTGTTACAGGAGGGCATACCACCATGGTCACTACAAAATGCGAACTTAATTTTGGATATGTTGGGCATCGTATTCGCGGTAGTATGGGCAATGGATCATCAGCAAATGTAACGGAGAATAGCTTTAATTTCGCAACTGCACAGGTACCTGTATGTGGTACTGCTTTTTCGAGTGTAGCTATCATTCCTTCGGTCACTGGTCCTGGCGGGAATTATTGTGTAGGTCAGCTTTATGATATCACTGTAATCCCTTCAGGTGGTACGCTTACTTCTAATGTTGGAGACCCAATAAACCTTTTTGGAAATTCAACAATTGGCTATCAACTTCAGTTTACAGGTCTTGGTACGGCAACATTAACTTATCAGCTACCTACCAATAGTTGCGGTATTGCACCAATTCCAGCTACAATTACGGTTCAGTCAGAGTTCTGTCAATCAGACCTATCAGTTGTAAAAACAGTAAACAATCCAAGTCCTGCAATTGGCAGCAATGTTATTTTTACTATCTTTGCCAGCAATACTGGTCCTTCTAATAACATTGATATAATTGTAAATGATTTATTGCCAACAGGTTATTCCTATGTAAGTCATACTGTTTCAAGCGGTGTGTATAATAATGTAACAGGAATTTGGACTATTGGGGCCTTAGCTAATGGTAGTAATGCAACATTAACAGTAACAGCTCAAGTTCAAGCTAGCGGAAACTATCTGAACACTGCAACTATAAGTGGTGACCTTACAGATCCGACAAATGCAAATAATTCCAGCAGTGTTTCAGTTTGTGCGCTTACAGCGGCAATTTCTTCATCAACTAATGTCCTTTGTTTCGGTAATACTACAGGGGCGGCAACAGCTACATCAACAGGCGGAACAGGAGCTGTGACCTTTGTATGGTCGAATGGACGCACAACTGCTTCTAATACTGGTCTAGCCGCAGGAACTTATACTGTAACTGCCACTGATGCCAACAGTTGCAGATCGATAGCAAGTGTAACAATCACTCAACCGGCAACTGCGCTTAATGCCAGCATCGGCTCACAAACCAATGTCCTTTGTTTCGGTAATTCAACAGGAGCAACTACAGCATCATCAACAGGTGGCACAGGTGCTGTGACATTTGTATGGTCAAATGGACGCACAACTGCTGCTAATACTGGTCTAGCTGCGGGAACATATACCGTAACGGGTACAGATGCGAATGGATGTAGGTCAATTGCAAGCGCTACGATTACTCAACCAGCGGCGGCATTAAACGTCAGTATCGGCTCACAAACCAATGTACTTTGTTTTGGTAATTCAACCGGAGCGGCAACAGCCTCATCAACAGGTGGCACTGGCGCTGTAGCCTTTTTATGGTCAAATGGACGCACAACTGCTTCTAATACTGGTCTAGCCGCAGGAACTTACTCAGTTACGGGCACAGATGCTAATGGCTGTTCTGCAACAACAACAGTAAATATAACTCAACCAGCTGCGGCGCTCAATGTCAGCATCGGTTCTCAAACAAATGTGCTTTGCTTTGGAAATTCAACTGGAGCGGCAACAGCCTCATCTACAGGTGGCACTGGTGTGGTGTCCTTTTTATGGTCAAATGGACGCACAACTGCTGCTAATACTGGTCTAGCTGCAGGAACTTACTCAGTAACGGGCACAGATGCCAATGGTTGTTCATCTTCTACAACTGTAAATATATCTCAACCGACGGCGGCACTCAATGTCAGCATCGGCTCACAAACAAACGTACTTTGCTTTGGAAATTCAACAGGAGCGGCAACAGCCTCGTCAACAAGTGGCACTGGTGCTGTAACTTTCATATGGTCAAATGGACGCATAACAGCTTCTAATACTGGTCTAGCTGCAGGAACTTACTCAGTTACGGGCACAGATGCAAATGGCTGTTCTTCAGTTGCTACAGTAACTATTACCCAACCCGCTTCGGGATTAAGTGCGATAATAAGCGGACAGACAAATGTACTTTGTTTTGGTAATTCAACTGGTTCGATAACTGCCACAAGTAGTGGTGGAACAGGCAGCATAAATTTTGTATGGTCTAATGGTCAGACTACAACTACTGCAACTGGTTTGGCTGCGGGTGTTTATTCTGTTACAGCATCTGATGCATCAAGTTGTATTGCTACCAACTCAGCAACAATTACTCAACCAGCGGCGGCATTAAACATCAGCATCGGTTCTCAAACAAATGTGCTTTGCTTTGGAAATTCAACTGGAGCGGCGACTGCTTCATCAACAGGTGGCAATGGCGCTGTAACCTTTTTATGGTCAAATGGCCGTACCACAGCAGCAAATACTGGACTTGCAGCAGGCACCTATAATGTCACTGCTACTGATGCAAATGGCTGTTCTGCAACAACAACAGTAAATATATCTCAACCAGCTGCGGCACTTAACGTCAGTATCGGTTCACAAACAAACGTACTTTGTTTTGGTAGTTCAACCGGAGCGGCAACAGCCTCATCAACAGGTGGCACAAGTGCGGTAAACTTTGTATGGTCAAATGGACGCACAACAGCCTCTAATACTGGTCTAGCTGCAGGAACTTACTCAGTTACGGGCACAGATGCAAATGGCTGTTCTTCAGTTGCTACAGTAACTATTACCCA
>JBIPOO010000210.1:0-6902 GCA_044379045.1 Saprospira sp. | reverse complement strand
CTATGACAAACAATTTATTTAATCCGATAAAACCTTGTGATTCTGCACTTTGAATAGCAGAAGTATCTTCGCTTGGAAGAAAGGCATCAACTACTTTTCCAATTGTACCAAGTGCTCCACTGCTGTTTTCGGCAGCTGTTTTGCCAAGAAATCCTGCCAATTTGGTAAAATCTGTCAAGGTGCCACTCAATAATTTATTCACTACACCAGCTAAAACTGGATTAACAGGCATAAGTGCAGCAGTTATAGCAGTTACTACTAATCCACGGATTTTAACCAATAGATTATCCAGCATTTTCTGCTTTTTCATGATAGTATCGAAAGTTTCTTTTGCATGCACAAAAACTTTAGCAGCTCCAGAACCTGCAGCAATTGTTTTTCTGAATGCAGCATCAATTTCAAGACCAAGAGAGAGCATTTCCTGGTTAATCCTGTTTATCATATCAACCAGTAAATTATTAGTTGAATCAGTTTTTCCACCTGTAAATTCACCAATTAAATCATCAACCTGCTGTTGATTCAATTCTCTTCCCTGCGGGTCTGTTATAACAATCTGGTCTTCGGAATATTCCTGACGATAATCTACAACTTTTTGCTTGGTTAACAGATAAGTTATTAATTCATCTGTAACAGAAAGAATTTCTTTAACCTCTTCGGTCATTTCACCTTCAGCTCTACCACCAGTAAGCTTATTGGCAATCCAGGCCTCTGCATCTTCTTTTACATTTTTAATAGCATCCAGTATTTTGTTATCAACGTTGGTTCCTTTTAGAATATCGTCGATATTACCCAATGCAACATATCCGTTCTTTAGCTTATCAAAAACAGATAATAAATCACCCTCTTTGATGTCTCTTACAAAACCCGCAGCCTCTTTCAGGAAATTCGAACCGGTCTCGATCCATTGTTTAACATTTTCGATTTTTTCCTGAAGTACTCCTTCCATTCCCACTGCTTTGGCCAACCATTTTTCTGCTTCTAATTTGAATACGTTCAATTTTCCAATCAGCACATCATCGAAGTCCATACCGGGAATCAGGTCTTTTCCTTTAAGGTTTTTATCCCAAATTTCAGCAAGTTTATCGTACCAGTCGGGCAAATTATTTTTATCAGCATCGCCCAATGCAAGACCAATGATATCGGATGCCTTATCGAGGATACTTTCTGATGATTTTATCCATTCAGCTGCAGCATTAATTTTATCAGCAAAATCGCCTTTTTTGAGGCTAGATGCGCCTGCCATGAATTTTTTCACTTCATTGATAAAACCTGAGACCTGACCTGCAACTTCGGCACTAACTTCTTTGGCACCATCGACTACTTTTTTAATTTCGCCTTCCGCCCATTGTTTGGCCAATTCTAGGTATTTGCCTACAACATCCTCGCCCTTAGCCATTTCAGTAGCAATTTCCATTGCTTTTTTAATCCAGCTCTCCACATCGCCCAGCTTATCTCCGCCGGGTAACTTCTTAATAAGTGAATTTGCAATGGAAGCAAAATTCTCGGCCTTCGATTTGAGTTCTTTAAGCTTATCAAGCAATTTATTATCAATATCGGTACCGGCAAAGACATCACCTGTCTTATCAAGTTCGTCCCAAAGTGATTTCAATTTGTTATAGATGGCATCGAAATCCTTATTTTTCAAATCATCGATAAATTCTTTTCCTTTTTGGGTAAGATCTATGAGTTTTTGAATATTGGCAACCCACATTTTGGCAGTTGCAATTTTATCTTTGATAGCAGGGCTCAATTCTGCAGTAGCCTTTTTAAGCCATTCATCGACCTTGGCTTTAAATGCATTTAATTTTGCAATAACTGCCTCATCTAATTTACCTGGTATTAAATCGGCAACCGATAATTTGTTCCATTCATTCGAAAGCAAATCAAACCAATCGGGCAAACCATTTTTATCGGCATCTTTAAAAATATTATCAACCAGGTCACCTGCCTTGTCCAAAACAGTGTTGGTCATTTTTAACCAATCTTCAGCCTTTTTGAGTTTATCTTCCAAAGACTTATCGGAAAGCTTTTTAACTTCAGCAATAAAATTCTCGAGTTTTTTCTTGATATCTGATGCTTCAGCACAAATAGCACCAGTGATTTTACCAATGACATTGGAACCATTTACAACATCTTTAATATCTTTCTCCATCCATTCTATCATAATATCTTTCCAGATTTTAAGATATTTATCGGCAGCATTTACAAGCGCTGCTATTTTTTTGGCAGATTCAATCCATTTTTGAACATTTTTAATTTTATCGGCAAGCTCCTCATTAGCAAGCTCTGCTGCCAAACTTAAGAAAATTTCTGCCTGACTGATAAATTCCAATGCTTTTTTAAGTTGACCTTTGTCAGCCTTTAAAACTCCTTTGATGATATCGCTTATACCACTTTCGAAAAAACTACTTGCTAATGCTTCGTACTTTTCAAACAGTGCCTCTAAATCGGGAAGCTGCTCCTGAGCTGTGTTTTTTCTAAGATCTTTTAGCTGAGACTTAATTTCTTTGACGGTCTCTTTTTTTGCAGCCTTTAGTTCCTGTTCTTTTAGCTTTAGTGATGCCCTTGTATTTTTGGCAGCGTCGCTTACTGCAATTGAGCCAATCTCATCTTTTGAGACCGGCTTTTGAGATTCCTTTTCTAAAATTTGTTGACATTTATCCAGCACAACACAGAGTTCCTTATACTGTTTTGCGGCTTCTTCGTCGCTTGAAAGGCCGAATTTTTTGTAGTTCTCAATCCAGTTTTTACCTTTTTGTGCTATCAGCTTTACCTTTTCAATATTTGGCTTTCCCATGAAAATTTATTTATATTTTGGTGTATCTAAATTTGACGTGGCAAAATAAGGCATAATCGCTTAATAAAAAAGTGATTTTTAAATAAAAACTATAATATTATACTTTATTTAAAGGGTACTTGTTTTTTTGGTACTAAAACCTTATATTGGCAAATTTTTTTAAAAAAATAAAAGGACCATCATTGCTGACAGTCCTTTTGATTGAGTTAATTGAATTGATTTTAAATAATCTTTTTCAATTCCTGGTCCGGGTATGCTTCGTGAAAAAACATCTTTAAGATATCATAATTCGAAACAATGCCGACCAATTCTTGCTGATCGTTGACAATTGGAATGGCATGGAAATAATTTTCCAAAAATATTTCGGCAGCAGTTCCTATCTTTTCATTAGGCCCAATCTTCGCGACATTTTTGGTCATAAGATCTTCTGCCTTGAATCTTGCAAAAATCTGCTCATTTTCAGATGCAGCTATTTCAGGATTCTCAAGCCTTGCTCCATGTATTGCCTTGTAAAAATCTGTTTTACTAATAATTCCTACAAGATCGAGGTGTCGTACTACAAGAATGTGGTGAATATTGTGTTGATTAAAAAGGTCATTCACCAGTTTGAGTGAATCTGAAGGAATAACCGTAATCAACTTTTTAGTCATGATTTCAGACACTGGACGATTCATCATGTTTGCCATTAAATTACCCATAAGTTTTGGTTTAAAATGATTAACAAAATAATATTTGGAATATCATAATTATTGTTTTTTTTCTCAGAAAGTTATTCAAACAATAAAAAGAATAATATTTAAAACAAGGCTAAAAAAAACTAACTCATCCCATTTTTAGCATCATGATGATTTATACCCAAGATATAAAACAAGGGACTCCAACCCAAAATAGCACTAAAAAAGAAAGGCAGTCCCAATAACATAATAAGTATTGACCCCAATGCGCCTCCAATAATTACAATAATCATTAACATCGCATAACGCAAAATAATATCAAACATGTTCATGTTATATTGTAAAAAAGCTAGTTTTTTACTTTCGGTTTTTTGAATTGACTGTGACATAAATATTTGATTTATAATTTATGAAAATATTTTACATGTATTTTGACAAAAACATTCTGAACTCCTTTTTATTTTCTGCATATATCGACTTATAAGTTTCAACTCTTTCAGCAACTTGACTGGTTTCATTTGCTTTTGAATCAAAATACTTATGCTCTATAACAGATTCATTATCTTTTGCAAAAACTGACATATTATGTTGAAAAGCGTTTATGTCATGTGCAAGCTGTTCAGCATGTTCTTTTTGAATAATAAACTGATTTTGATAGTGTTCAAGCTCAGCAAGCACCTCATAATCTGTCCATCGTTTTGCAATCTCAGACAGATAGCCTTCGAAAAGAGCAATTTCCTGATTAAAAAATGTCATTTCATTTGCCCAAAGCTTGAAACTGAAATGCAAATCGCTCAAAAAAAGATGTTTAGTAGCCATAATACTCAGATTTTAAATTTATGATATTTATAAAATTCTAAAATTAGATCCTTCGCTTTTGGTAATACAAAGGTATGGGTCTAAATCATCTAAAAAGATGAGCCAGATTAATATTGCAACTGACCTAAATCATAACAAAAAATGATGCAGGTCATTTATTTATAAATAAATTTTACTTTAAATTGTCAGGGTCTGAACAGTATAGCGTTGGCAAAGATACCTGCGGTGAAAGAGTCAAGTTTTACAGCATCAGCGTAGCGTATTGCATAAACTTTCGATGCTTGAATGCCCGAATTTTTACTGGCGTAAAAATAATCGGCTCCTGGCTTTGCGCCAAGTCCATAATAGTTCCCCGAAATAATTGGTGCAAGCAGTTCTGTACCTGTATTCAAACTATAGACTGCATTATTATACAAAAACAGGATTTCATTGACATTTGCACTGCTTTTAATGAGATTAGAGGCCCCTCTTCCCTTTTGCAGTAATATTCTTTTTTGAATATTGTTGTTATTCAAATCTATTCCAACCAGAGAACCATATGTACTATTTACACTGTCTATGTCTGGAAATGTACTATAAACGGGCTTTCCTTTACAAGCTACCCACAATAAATAATCGGCTCCTACTTTCATGCTGTTTGGCGCATCATCTACTACTATAGTATCTGTTACTGTTAGTGTCTGCAGATCAAATACTGAAATAAAATTATCGAAATCTAAACCACCTACATTGGCTATGTAAACCTTGTCATTGAACTTAAGCATCTGTTCGGGTCCTTTCCCAATTCCTTGACTAATTTTTTGTATTACAGTATTAGTATTGAGGTCAACCAATGCTATACTGCCGCTCAATAAATCCAATCCCCATTGCGAAACTAGCGCAAGATCTGCAGAAACAGGCAAGAAATAGCGTGGTTGTTCAAGGCCATTTATCTGGGCTAATTCCTTAAAATTTTCGGAATCGACAACTTCAATTTTATTTGAATTATTTACAACTATGTAGGCTCTATTATAATGAAAGCACATTGATTGAACTACATTACCTAAATCGCGGTTATTTGAAATTCGAAATATGTCCTGAACTGTTTTTGAGCTATCTTCATTGTAAAATGTTATCGTACCGGATGTTTGGCCATATAAGCCTTCATTAACAACAAAAACACCTCTGCTGTAGTCCCCACTTGGAATTGGACCATTTTCGGGTTTACAGGAATAAAGCGATAAAATGATTATTAAGCTATAAAAAACAGATTTCATTGAATTGGATTTGACATTCTGACACAAAGAGCCGAAATTTGCAAATACAAAAATAAGCAATTGGTTTGAAATGAGCGCAGCTTTAGAAGTTTTAAAACAATACTGGGGACATTCTGCTTTTCGTGAGATGCAGGCCGATATTGTGGCATCTGCTATGAGCGGCAAAGATACGCTGGCCCTGCTCCCTACCGGAGGTGGCAAGTCGGTATGTTTTCAGGTGCCTGCACTTTGCATGGAAGGCATCTGTATTGTCGTTTCGCCATTAATTGCCTTGATGAAAGATCAGGTGCAAAACCTTACCAATAAAGGCATCGAAGCTTATGCGGTTTATTCGGGGATGAACCGTCATGACCTTGACAGAATTTTCGATAACTGTGTACATGGCAAAGTAAAATTTTTATACCTATCGCCCGAAAGACTTGGCACAGAACTGGCCATTGAACGAATTTTGCGTATGAAGGTAAACCTCATAGCCATCGATGAAGCGCATTGTATTTCCCAATGGGGATATGATTTCAGACCAGCTTACCTCAATATTGCCAAATTCAGAGAAATGATGCCAAAAATTCCTGTCATTGCACTCACAGCAACTGCAACAGCCGACGTAGTACAGGATATTCAGGACAAACTCTCTTTTCGCCCAAATGCCAATGTTTTCAAAAAAAGCTTTGCGCGCGATAATCTTGCATACATCGTTTTGCAGGAGGAGGATAAAAAAACCAAAATGCTGGATATTTTAACAAAAGTAGCCGGCAGTTCGGTAATTTATGTGCTCAATAGAAAAGAAACCCGCGATATAGCAACGTTTTTACAGCAAAACAACATAAGTGCGGGGCATTATCATGCCGGTTTACCTTCCGAACAAAGAGCTCAAATGCAGGATGCCTGGATAAAAGGACAAATTAGGGTAATAGTAGCAACAAATGCCTTTGGTATGGGTATCGACAAACCCGATGTGAGGTCTGTTATACACCTTACGCTGCCCGATAGCCTGGAGGCTTACTTTCAGGAGGCGGGGCGCGGGGGGCGCGATGGCAACAAGGCTTATGCCGTACTGCTCTACAACCAAAGCGACAGCGACCGACTGGAACGCAATTTTGAGATTAGTTATCCGCCTTTCAGTGAGGCTAAAAAGGTATATCGTGCGCTTGGTAGTTATTTTCAATTAGCTATTGGTGGTGGACAGGGGCAGAGCTACCCTTTCGACCTGCTCGATTATGCAAAAAAATACAATATCGATCCGCCCTTGATTTTACCATGTTTGAAATTGTTGAACCAGGCAGGTTATGTCGAATTCAGCGAAGCTGTGTTTCAGCCCTCAAGCATTCGTTTTCTAGTCGACAACACAAGTCTTTA
>JBIPOO010000209.1:0-6908 GCA_044379045.1 Saprospira sp. | reverse complement strand
TATTATTGGTGGTGTAAATGGTGCTTTTGGCAAATTCGAATTGGATTATTGGGGAACAAGTTTAAAACAAGGGATGGAATATCTCGAAAAAGAGGATGTTTTCAAAAATGCCACCGAACAAAATCCTGTTGTAGTTACCACCAATTCTCATTTTGTAGCCTATTCCTATTCTAAGAAATTTGGCAAGAAAATTAAACTTTTGTACTCGAAATATTATAACAGAGATGACCAGAAATGGGACTATGCACTCTATATCTCACGCTTTGTGGCACCCGAACAACAGGCTATCAAAAAATGGCCGGTAAAATCTTATGCTGTACACAATATTAAGGCAAATAATACACCGGTGCTCACCATTTATAAAGATACTGAACACCTTGCCTACGAAGCTCAACAGGCACTGAAAGCCAAAGATTTTCCGAAAGCTATACAACTGTTAAAAAAAGAAATCGAAAAACATCCCGATAGTGAAATTGCCCACCTTAGACTGGGTCAGGCCTACCTTACTACTGCTAAATTCGATAGCGCAGCTACCGTCCTCGACAAAGCACTTGCGTTGGTTCCAAACTGGGATAATGGCCTGTATATGAAAGCAGTCGGGCTGCAAAATCAGAACAAAATTGACGAAGCAGAAAAATTGCACCTGAAAGTTGTTGAATTGAATGAGCGATATACACCCTCCATCCAACAGTTGGCATATATCTATTCAACTCAGGGCAAACATGCTTTTGCAATTGATTATGTCGAAAAGTTGGTTCAGATGGAGGGGCAACGCAAAGACATCATTCAATTTGCTGCACAAATTCACCGGGCTGCCAACTCAACTAGGGCACAGGCCTATGAACAATTATTACAAAAAATGAAATAATATCATGTCTAAAACAGAATTTCAGGCCGATCATTACGAGCATCTCTACCCCGTAGGAATTGAATATCAATATTGGCAGATAGCCAGAAACAAGACACTCCTGAAAGTTGTCAAAAAGCATTGTCAGCCAGGCGACCGAATACTGGAGGTTGGCTGTGGACGTGGCGATGTGCTGCGCTATTTCCGTCAGCATGGTATCGACTGCTGGGGTGTGGAATTGGCCGATCAGGTGCCTGTGCTGGAGGATATGAAAGATTACATACAAATTGGTGTCGATGCGAATACCTTGCCCGAAGATTTCAGACATTCAATCAAAGTTATCACCCTTTTTGATGTGATTGAACATCTGCCCGACCCGACTGTTTTTTTGAACGAACTGAAACAGAATTTTCCCAACCTCAGACATTTTATCATCACAGTGCCGGCATGTCAGGAAATATGGTCGAACTACGATGAATTCAACGGACACTATCGCCGTTATAACCTGAAAATGATGAAAGAGCAGAGTAGCGCTATCAGTGCTGAACTGCTGGCTAATCGCTTTTTCTTCAAGATGCTTTACCTACCCGCAAGGATTCTTCTTAGAATTAAAAAACAACGCAATACGGTACTTAAAGGTCCAAAGCCTGGTTTTGCCAGACTTTTACACCGTTTTATTGCTAATGTTTCAATTATCATCGACGCCATTTTTCCGGCCTCTTTCAAGGGTTCATCGGTGTTGTCTGTATTAAAACTAAAGTAAGAAGTCTCAAATTAGAAGTCTGAAGTCTGAAATTATAAAACTGAGGTTACAATTTTTATCTTGGTATTGTCTATTGTACGTGAAGATGTTAGATGTCAGAAGTAACCAAATTAAATATTTTTACATACATAATAATTTGTTTTTCAAAATGATTTTGCTGTATTCATGATATCAATCATTTATATACAAATAATGTGTCATATATGATTCTGTGAAAAATTCAGGGCTTATCTTTGTGTTATTATTAACATTTTAAAATATGCCACACATGAAAAAATTCATTTTGATTGCAGTTTTTGCACTATTTACAGCTGCAGCTGCACAGGCACAGGTTGGTACTGGATTATTTGCCGGAGGAAATTTGGGGTTGTCGATGGGCGATGAAAAGTACCACCAAAACGGTTCGACTATTACAGAGGGTCCCCAAAGTTTATCTTTCCACATCAACCCAAGAATCGGGTATTATTTTACCGATAACTTTGCTGCAGGTCTCTTATTGGGCTATGGCAACAATTTCTCAAAAACCAAGGGTGCTGTTGAGGTAAAAACCAGTACAATGGACCTTAGCGTAGGCCTTTTTGGGCGCTATGCGATGGGCTTGGGCGATGAAGGCAAATTCTTCTTTACAGGAGATCTTAACCTTGGTTTTAACTCGCGAACCGGCAAAATTGAAACAGGTTCTGTAACGGTCGATAATGATCCTGTTACTACAATTTCTGTGGGTATCGCACCCGGCATACTCTACTTCCCAACTCCTAAAATAGGACTGGAAGCTGGTTTGGGTAATATCTTTTCATTAAATGTAAACACTGAAACAAATGCCGATAATTCTAACGAAAAGACCATCAACACTAGTATTAATATTCTCGATATCAATACTTTGGGTTTTAATTTTGGAATGAATTATTATTTTCACAGATAAGTTACCCTTACTCATGTTGAAGGGCGTCCAATGATCCATTGGGCGCCTTTTTTAATAATAGCCTGAAGGGCATTATAAATAAAAAGTCCTGGGTTAAAACACAGGTATTCAATGGTAGTTAAAAATCTGATGGCTTTAGCCTCAGATTTTTAAATTTTTTCTGAAGCTTTTAAGCTCAGAAAAACAATACCATTAGAGCGATGCTTTAGCTTCGGTTCATCAAATTCAGATTGGTCAAAAGTTTTAAATTTCAACTTTATAAGCTGAAATACTTCTTTTGGCGCTGTCGAAATTTACGCCGATTAAAACCAGGTCTTTATCCTTTTTGCCATATCGTTCGGCATATTTTTTCTCGTGAATTTGCTGCAAGGCAAGCTCGGGACTGCTATCCATTTTAAATTCGAAAATGACCACAAGATCATCGGTTTCGAGTACCGTATCGATACGGCCTTTGTTGGTAATTACTTCAGAAAAAACCATATATCCCGACAAGGTGAGGGTGACATGCACCAAAGAATGATAATAAGCCTCGTTTGTATTAAAAATCTGGTATGGAACAGAAGCAAAAACATGATTAAAGACGGCCATAAAACGCTCCCAATCGCGGTCCATAAGCCCCAGTTTCATATCGGCAATAAGTCCGGAACTAATCTCAGAGGGCCTTTCGTCCATATAGTCTGACATTAAATAAGCCGTAAAGGATTCTCTCACTTCATGGTTTGGATAACCTAAGGTATATATTCTTGTAACTCCTACACGCTGAATATGTTTAATAGTTAAATAGCCGGTCTGATAAAGCAATGACAAAGCATCTAATTTTTCAATATCTGAGGAACTAAAAATCATATCAGAGGTCTGAATGAATTCCAGGGTCTCCGGCTTTATTTTTTCTTCTTTTACCAATTTTGTCAAAAAAGTAGGAGTGCCCGATGCGTACCAAAAGTTTTTAAAATCGTATCGGCTGAAAAGATTGAGAATAGAAAAGGGATTGTATAAGGTATCACTCATTCCGGTATCAAAGGTAAAACCATTGTACCAATAACGAATTTGCTCAAGCAAATCGGCTTTGCTCATTTGGAACTGACTAGCGAATTTAACAATAAAATCATTGAAATAATATTCAAGATCTTTTTGGGTATAACCGCAAAGCAATGCAGATTGAGGTTTCATGCTGATATCTTCGAGATTATTCAAATCTGAAAAGATTGAAACCTTTCCGTATTTTGAAACTCCGGTAATAAGGACCTTGTGCAGATATTGATCAGATCCCTTCAGTATGCCATAAAAAGATTTAAGTTCTTTAACATGCTGCTCCGATATTTCTGGTTCCGTTATATAATCGGTAATAGGTTTATCATATTCATCTATTAAAACTACACATTTCGAATCAGCTGAGCCAAGACGATGAATCAATTCACGAAAACAGCTTGCAGCATCCTTTTCTGTTAAGGTAACACCGTAAAATATGGCATTTTCGCGTATTTGGGTCATCAACCCGCTTTCCAGATTGTTTTTTCGGGTATTAATTTCGCTTAGGTCAATCCTGATAACCGGAAATACCTTATCCCAGTTCCATTTATCTTCAATCCAAAGTCCCTTGAACAATTCTTTTTTACCCTGATAAAGGTATTTCAGGGTAGAAAGCATGATCGATTTACCAAAACGGCGCGGGCGAGATAGAAAATAAAAAGTACCATGTTTAAAAACATCGAGAAAATACTCCGTCTTATCTACATACAGATAATCATCTGTTATGAGTTTTTCAAAATCCTGTATGCCTATAGGTAATGCTTTCATATTATTTACTTTTGCTTAAATCGCTTTATTGTTCTAGTTTCCAATTCGAAATTCTTCTTTGGACCGAGTCGAAATTTACGCCTATCAGCAGCAGGTCTTTCGCGCTTTTTGCATAGCGTTCGGCATATTTTTTCTCGTGAATTTGCTGCAAGGCAAGCTCGGGACTGCTATCCATTTTAAATTCGAAAATGACCACAAGATCATCGGTTTCGAGTACCGTATCGATACGGCCTTTGTTGGTTAGTACTTCCGACAAGACGAGATGTCCGCTAAGTGTAAGTGCAACATGCACCAAAGAGTGATAATAAGCCTCGTTTGTATTAAAAATCTGGTAAGGCACAGTGGCAAAAACATGGTTTAGTACATTTATAAAACTGTCCCAATCTCTTTCCCAAAGGGCATCCTGAATTTTTACAATGATATCGCTGCTGACCAGCGTAGGCGATTCACTCAAATATTCAGAAAGTAAATAAGTCATAAAAGAGGAACGAACCTCATAATTGGGGAAACCCAAAATATAACGGCGCCGATCGTATTGCCCTACAATGTCTTTGATGCTAAGATAACCTGTCTGATAAAGCAGAGATAAGATATCTATATGCTCAATATCGGCAGATTTGAACATAATATCTGTAGCTTTAAGGTATTCGAGCCTTGCAGGATCGATTTTTTCTTCCGATATAATTTTTGTTAAGAAAGTTGGCGTACCTGTTTCGAACCAATAATTCTTAAATTGATATTTATCGAAAAAATTGAGAATGGAAAAAGGATTGTAAAGTTTTGCAGTCAATTCGTCATCGAAGACATAACCGTTGTACCAATTTTTAACAACAGCAAAAATTTCACTCAAAGGGCTTTTGAATTTTTCAGAAGCTTTGATAAAATAATCCTTGAAAACATACTCGAGTTCCTCTTGTGTATAACCACATATTTTGGCAGCATCGGCCTTCATACTGATGTCATTAAGATTATTCAAATCGGAAGAGATTGACACCTTTCCGTATTTTGAAACACCACTGATGATGACTTTATGCAAATACTGATCAGATCCCTTCAGTATGCCATAAAAAGATTTAAGTTCTTTAACATGCTGCTCCGATATTTCTGGTTCGGTAATATAATCGGTAATAGGTTTATCATATTCATCAATTAAAACTACACATTTCGAATCAGCTGCACCCAAACGATGAATCAATTCTCTTAAGGCATTGCCTGGGTCTTTTGCTGTCAATTCAATCTCATGCTGATTGGCTTGATTCGAAATGATAATCATAAGGCTTTCTGCCAGATTTGCTCCCCCTTTTGTGACAGCATCGTTTATATCGATATAAATAACCGGATATACCTTATCCCAATTCCACTTATCTTCAATCCAAAGTCCCTTGAACAAATCTTTTTTACCCTGATAAAGGTATTTCAGGGTAGAAAGCATCATCGATTTACCAAAACGGCGGGGGCGAGATAGAAAATAATAAGTACCATGTTTAAAAACATCGTAAAAACATTCCGTCTTATCTACATAAAGATAACCCCCACTTCTTAGCGATTCAAAATCCTGTATGCCTATAGGTAATGCTTTCATAAATTATTTTTAAAGCTTAGGTCAGATAAAGAACATCGTGTATGGAAATTGAAACTATGTTTCTTGTACAATAAATTATTCCTTTTAATACACTAAACTATAAGTTTCTTTCGTCTGAAACAAGTAATGATAATTCTAAATTCCCAAAAATAACCAAAAAAAACAAAAGGTCAAAATTTTCAATTCAAGCAAGCCCTATTGAAATTTTTGACCAATGTAAATACTAGAAAAAATGCCTGTAAAAGCAGTATCTAAAACAATTGTATGATGCCTCGCAATTAAGCTATTTGTGGTTTAATAAAGAGGACTTGAGGGTAATTGATTGGATGCTACTTTCCAAGTAGACTCTGTAAAACTTAAGTAATACATTTTAGATTTACCGCTTTCAGTATCCCATACTAGTGTATGATAAAATGATTTACCATCTTTTGTAACATTTACTTGATCCATCATAATCTTACCAGTATTGTTCACTGTCGTAGGATTATCAGCTTTTGCAGGATTGATGGTGGACATAAAAAAACCTCCGCCAAATAGTACAACAGCCAAAAAAGCAGTAACTGTTAGGCCTATTTTTTGAAATGCATTTACAAAGTTCATAAGTTGTCGATTTTATTAGGTTTGATAAAATTAAAAATGCCAGTAAACAAGCAATTTTAAATACAGCTTTTGCTAATAATTCTATTGATTAAAAAATTAATAAATCGGGCTAGAAGGTAATTGTCCATTTGATACTTTGTAAACTCCGTCAGAATGGTTTAAATAATACATTTTAGATTTACCAGTTTCAGTATTCCAAACAAGTATGTTATAGTATGATTTTCCATCTTTTTGAGAAGATTCCTGATGCATCATAATCTGTCCAGTTTGGTTAATCGTGAAAGGGTTATCCGCTTTTGCAGGATTGATGGTAGAGATAAGGGTAGCTGAACCAAAAAGAATAGTACCGCTAACCAGGGCAATGCCGAAGCATTTTTGAAGGAAATTGGAGATTTGC
>JBIPOO010000039.1:0-22328 GCA_044379045.1 Saprospira sp. | reverse complement strand
GCTGATCAATGTGAGGATTAAAGTTAAATTTTTCATGACAGTGAGTTTGGTTGAGTATGTTAGGTATTTGAATTTTAAACCGGTTATTTTATCCCTTTCACCGATTTATGATACAAATTTACAGCGCTCATACTCCCTAAAACATGACCGTAGCTTTTACAGAACATGATGGTCGTCATCTTTTCGAAATTTTTCAATTTTTACTAAAAAGTTACATATTTCAAAACACAGTTTTCATCGACAATTCGAATAATTAATTTTTGATAGAATGATTTTTTTAAATAATTATTTTATTAAAGTTCAAAAAAAAATCAGCACTGTTGTTCAACAATGCTGACTATGCAATTAAATTATGTAAATATGCTAGTTTACTTTTTCTTGTAAGCTACATTACACCATTTACCAATCTGATAGGTTTTTACCTCATCCCAGGTGTAGAAATTTTTCTCACCGCTGTTTGCTGGGAAAGTACCGCCCGTTTGTAACAGCTGCATAATTTTAGTTTTCATTCCCGAATTAAGTTTCAGCCTAGTATCTACGATTGATTGATTTGATGTGATGGTAGTTTTCTTGGTTTCGGTTATCTGCTCGGCATTGCGGATATATTTATGATCTTTAACCATAATGCCGTATGGGTCATTAATAACAATACCCTCATCGCGTACCGATACCAAAAAAGCAATATGTCCGCCGCTCGTCAATTTATTCGAAACCATGACTTCAGCCCCCTCTTTTAGTGCGGGTACAATTTTTTCGAAATATTTTTCTTTGCTCATAATTTCCCAAAACTTGCTGGCATCGTCAACATGGCTTACAAGATCGGTAAAGAGCTCTGCAGTTTTATCCAAAACCCAAGACCATTGCCAAACTGGGATGTCGTTAATTTTTTCTTTGTTACCAGCAGCCACAATCGTCAGCCTTCGCAAAATTTCCTCCAGTTGAACGCTGGCACTTACGCCTGCTACCTTATGTTTTTGACAGAGTGCCAGGGCACTTTGCAGTACCTTTGCCTCATCGCCATTGGCCAATCCCACCAACTGCATTGCAAGTGTAGTAACATTGCAGGTTGTATCTCCAAGTACCGGATTGTCTCGTTGATTTTTATAGCTCTCATCGCCCTCATCTCCTATTCCAGTAGATCCTTCAACAGCTGGTACTGTGCTATTACTATTGTTGCCGTTGTTATTTGTATTGTTATTATTTGAAGTGCTGTCGTCATTATTACTAACTGTGCCACCACTAAGCGCCTTCCAGGTTTTACCGCCTACCGAAATCAGTCCGTCTTTCCAACCGAAAGTTTTTTGTTGAAAGGCTTCGATTGCAGCTATGGTTTTTTTGCCACAATTTCCGTCAACTGTCAAAGCTGCATTGTTTTTAGTATTGAGCAACGCTTGTATCCTAGTTACATCTTTCTCCTTGTTTGTACCGCCCTTACCTACAGAATCTGAAATTGAGGAAGCTGTTGCATTATTACTGCTTGTATTCTCTTTTGCTTTTTCAATCTGTGCAATTCGCTGATTAATGGCACTTATTTCTGTTTGAAGACGACTAATTTGGGTGTTTTCAGCAGCATCCAAAACACCATCATTTGAAATTGCCCATTGTTTAAAACCTGCTAGAACATCAGTCCATTTTGCAAGCGTTGTTTTCAGTTTTGCGAGTTGCTCGCTTAGGTTTTCGGTCATAGTTTTATATTTTTGAGTGAAGCCCTAAATATAAACTAATTTTCTGAAATAATCAAGTGACCATTAAATAAACAACGCAGCTTTTCAGATTCAAAATCGTTCTTGAATAATCCGCCTTTAAGCTAAATTTTACAATCTAATAATTTATGAAATATTCTTTCATGCTGGAATCAATTATTTTGAGTTGGGTAGGCTGCCATGTTTAATACCTAAAGTTTTTCTATTTCTTCCTCTGACAGACCCGTATATTTTGAAATTTTATCATAGGACATTCCGTCAGCCTTCATGCTTTTGGCCAGTTCATTGGTTCTTTCAATTTTCCCTTCTACCTTACCTTCTATCTTACCTTCTACCTTAGCTGAATACACTATATTATTTAAGTCTCGATAGTACTTGAGGCTTTCTTCATAAATTTCTAATTCTTCACGACTATATTTTGCAATTTCGGCAGCTGCAAACAACTTTTGAAAAATTCTTTCCTGAAGTGCATGTGGTCTTTCCTGTAATTTGGCAAGGTATCGGAACAGATAAAGCCATTTATCAATTTTATTGTCCAATTCTTCGAGGCTTTTGCCAAATTTGGGCAACTCGATATAAATGAAGGTCAACTTATCATAAAAGACCCTGTTTTTCTGATTTTTGAGCTGAACTGTATGGATATATTCTTTATCGTCCTTATCTTCTTCGAAGATAAAATCTAAAATTCCTATGGTATATACTGCTGCAAGTCTAAAATCCCAATTACTGCCCTTAATGGCCTGTTGTTGTATTGGAAAAGAAGCATAATACACGCTTCTGTCCTTAAAAAAATTCTGCTTGGCTCTTTGGATTTCGACAATGAACTTCTCTCCCTTTTCGCTTTCGCAATACAAATCAAAAATTGCTTTTCTGTCATATTCCGTAATTGACAGCTGTTCATTCGGCTGATAAGAAAGTTCCTTTATCTTGTGCCTTTCCGGTAATAATTCGTTCAGGAAGTCAATTAGCAGATCTTTATTGACTTCTTCGCCAAAAAGCTTTTTAAAACCAAAATCGGTTAGGGGATTGATATATTTTTCTGAAAAATTCATACAATTTTCATGTTAATCAATACGAAGATAAGCATATTGTGTATTTGATGCAAGTTTAATAATGGTTTTGACCACTAACTAAAGTATAAAAATCATGTAAATAGAACATATTTATAGTTCAAAAGCTTTAAGAAGGCCCAAACCTTCTTAAAGCTCCCAAACATTAAAGTGCAATGATTAAGCCTTCTCAGTTTATCTTAAAAATCTGGTCTCCTAGGCTTGTTGCCTAAAATGCCTTCGATGCGACCCATTACTGAATCGTCTAATTTCGAGACTAAATCGAGCGAAGTGAGCGTTTCTTTCAAATGCTGTTCTTTTGACGCACCTAAAATAACAGTACTGACATTTGGATTTTTAGCACACCAGGCGATTGCCAGTTTAGCTACCGAGGTTCCCATTTCATCGGCCAGATTTTTCAATTCTGAAACTACCTTAATTCTATGTTCGTTGAGATTGCGTTCCTTCAGCCATTCGAGACCTTCCATGGTCAGTCGGGTACTCTCCGATGGCAGTCCGTGCAGGTACTTATCGGTTAAAACTCCCGATGCAAGTGGTGACCAGATGGTAGTGCCTAAGCCAACAGTTTTATAAATCTGATCGTATTCAACTTCAAATTTATCGCGGTGAAACATATTATATTGTGGCTGTTCCATAGTTGGACCAATCAATTTGTAGTCCTTTGCTACCATGTGGGCCTCCATAATTTCCTGCGCCGACCATTCAGAGGTTCCCCAATACAAAATTTTACCTTGCTGAATAAGCGTATTCATTGCCAAAACTGTTTCCTCAATAGGCGTATTTTTATCGGGTCGGTGACAGAAATACAAATCGAGATAATCTACCTGTAATCTTTTCATGGCATCGTGACAACCTTCGATAACATGCTTGCGACTTAGTCCGGTTTCGTTAGGAAGTTTATTGCCATATCCAAAAAACACCTTGCTCGACACTAGAAATGAACTGCGGCGCCAGCCTAGTTTTTTCAGAATGTTACCCATCACAATTTCCGATTTACCAGTTGCGTAAATCTCGGCATTATCGAAAAAATTAACACCGTTGTCGTAAGCGATTTTCATTAGATTTTCGGCCACATCATCGCCAATCTGTTTGCCAAATGTGAGCCAAGATCCGAAAGAGAGTGTACTCACTTGCAAGCCCGATTTACCAAGTCTTCTGTATTCCATGTTGTATTGTTATTTATATAATGATTATTGTTATAACCCAAAGATCGATTTTTTGTTTGGAAATAAATGTGGATGAAGTAAATTTATAATGTTCAGTATTTTATTTCTTTTTTTTCGATTTATTATCTTCAGTTATTTCCTTAGTTTTTTCTTTTTTGGGTGCTAAAAAGTTTTCGCCCGTCACGACACTTTTTCCTGTTTTTGATTCCAGTTCTTTTTTGGCATTATTGGCAATGGCACCTCCTTTTTTACCTGCCTCTGCATTTTCTTTTAATCCCTGTGCCTTTTCAGTTTCTGCAATTTGTCTGGTAGAAAGTTCGGCCAATGCTGTAAAAAGCAATTCTGCTTCACTCATGTGGTCACGTAAATTTTGTGACTTAAGTCCTTTAATTTCTTTATGTGCCTTTACCGTAAGTCCAGTCCACTCCTGATGAATAATGTTTGTAAGCATGGCAAATTCTTCTTGTTTGCTCACACCACTCTCCTTCCAGTAATCCGTGAGTTTATTTCGGGTTTCCTGACCCATCATACGCTGCTGAATCCATTTTTCGCTGCGTCCCTTATTCTTCCAGTTTTCGCGAGCGCGGTCCATGCTCAAACTTGGGTCCTGTATCTCCTGTAAACGTTCATAACCAACTTTGGCCAACCACTGTTTAAATGGTTCTGCCTTTGGAGAAGGAATGGACTGTATAAGCCTGAATATCTGTTCTACATTAGCCACATCAGTTTTGTAGAACTTACCGTCAGCAGATAGAAGTTTCAGTTGGTTACAGTTTGTAACCGACTCATTTCCTTCTTTCAATAACCTGCTTTTCAATACTTTCCAGTAATTTCTTGCCCTGTCAGTTGTAGGTTGATCTGTTAATACACCTACAATATCCACAATGCTAAAATACCAGATTTCATTCTCAGCATCATAGTGGCTGCGTACTTTCTTGTCTTCGAATAATTTTATATTGCTCATTGTTTAATTGTTAATTATCAATGGTTAATTATGCAATTGTTTAATGTTTTAAGAATATTGTTTAGTGGTCTTAATAATTGATGTAATCAGTTTAATATATTCTACTGCGTCCTGCTTTCATAACTAACATGGTTGTTATTCTTCAATAGGTTCAAAAACAATCTCATTATCTTGATTTGGCAATGGTTTTGAGTGTTCGTTTTCGCCTGATGTTATTTCATCGGGTATGTCATCGCCAAAAGCATCACAACTGCCTATAAATTGTCGCCAATGCTTACATTTAAAACAAACTAAATCTACAGCTTCGGTTATAAGCAGACAGTAAATCGTAGATAAAAGTCTCTTTATTAAAGTCTTTTATCAGATTTACTAAATTATTTTCTATTTGTAGGATGTTCATTTATTTTATTTCTGGGACCTAAGGTAATGAATTGCAAGATATAGTTTAAATATGAATAATCATTAAATACAAAAATAATAAATTGATCCAAAAAAAGGTCATTGCCCCTAATACAAAGCAAAAAAAAAAGCCGGACAGCATCTCGCGTCCGGCTTTAAGGGTCTCTCTATTAAACACATTAATTCTTTACAAATTTTTTCACGTAAGGCTTACCTTTGTAAATGACATTCATAGTGTACACAGCAGCAGGAAGCTCGGGCAAACTGATGTTTTCTGTGATTTTACCACTTACATTACCAAGATTTCTGCTGTAAACTGTTTGTCCCATCAGGTTAGTGATTTGGAATGTTACTTCAGAACTTTCGCTGGCATTGAAATCTAAGGTAAATGAACCATTATTAGGATTTGGCATTACTTTCATTTCATGAAGGAATTGGATATCTTCCAATTGAAGACCTGAACAAGCAGATACTGTAACATTTACAGGAGTCTGTGGACTTGTGCAAGAACCATTTGGATTGAGTACTTCCCAATCGTAGAAATAATAGTAGAATGAAGCTCCAGCTGATGCACCGATAATTGAAAGCAAATTATCAATTGCATAAGGATACATAGCGCTATTGTTATTTCTGTACAAACCAGTTACTGTCATCGATTTAGCAGCAAGTCTTAGTTTGCTTGCAATTGGTACATTGAAATTGAGTGTCACTCTGCTTGCACCTGCTGGTACAGTTACCGTAGTTGTTTGTAAATCGGCGCCAGTTGAATCCTGAAGGGCGATTACAATGTTACCTGCAGATTGTGCGTAAACTAATACAGAACGAAGTGTAAAATTAGTATAGGCATCAAAAATTTCATACTGTGCTGAGCTTACATATCCGCCACCACCAATACCGTTGGTATGAGGCATTGCTTTAACAGTGTCCATGAAATATTGAGTACTGACAAGATTAAATGTAGTGCTGGCAATCAAAGGATCTGTTACAAAAGTATCGCCATTGGCAATAAATGAGCCATTGGCATCGTACCAGTTGTTGATAAGATTTGGACCACTGCCGGCTACCAATGTAGCTGAATTTGAAGCACAAACCGTTAAATCGCCCGTAACCGATGGAGTTGGCGGAGTTGCCTCAAATACTTCGAATGGTGCAGAAGCATTGGTACCACAATAGCTTGTAACAGTTACCGTGTAAGCACCTGCAGTTGATGTAGTAATAGTCTGAGTAGTAGCACCATTTGACCAAAGATAAGCTGTACCACCAGTAGCAGAAAGTGTTGCAGCACCTCCTGTACAGAAATTACGAGATCCTACAGCTGTAATAACAGGTACCTGAGCTGTGCCAGCAGGTAGCTGACGCGTAAGTGTAACAGGAACTGCTGTCCAGTTGTTATCTTCAATTTCTTCGAGGAAATTGTTGGCTTTGTCAACTTCCAATACAATCCAGTAATTTCCATTACAAGTATTTGCAGGAACATTGATCCACATACCATCGAGGTGTTTTCCATAAACATCGAGCCAACCTGAAGATATACCTTGTTCAACAACAGAACAGCCATAAGAGCCACCACCTAATCCCCAGTTTGGATAATCATTGTTCAACATAACATCACCTTGTTGATAAACTATGTTGGTATCGCGACAAAAACCATAATAGGTAGAACCTGTTCCAGTACCGCATTGTCCGTAATCCATCAAACAAAAACCAATTTTTGAACCTTGTCCAATGATTGGCCAGTTAAGTGGATTAGGGTCTGAAGTTTGAACTCTCAAAGTCATAATTGCCCAATCATCCACGTGGTTGTGTCCGTGCGATGGGTGATAAGTCTGACTGCCAGCATAACGGTCAACATAAGACATTCCGTTACCGTTTTTCTGATAAACTCTTTGGATAATAAGCTGTCTGGGATTTGGATTGCCATTGGGACAAGTAAAGGCACCTGTAGAATTGACATTGAAGAATGTGTCTGTACCACAAAGGAAGGTTCTCTTACCTCCAACGTCCAAACCACGAACTGTCAATGGGCCAAATCCATTGTTTGGTGTTGCTCCTGTTACGCGCAAACGTCCATCATCTGGACCTTGTCCATTGTAATTTGTTCCGGCTCCAGTCTGTGGATACTCGGTAAAGCCATTCTGACTAATACCAAGCCATGAGGCCTGAATATCAGGTAGTAATAAGCAATTGGTAGTACCGTCTTTACAAGCACATGAAGTTGCATTAGTAGTGGTACACTGTGCATAAGTTTTTACAGCAGAAAATACTGTAATAAACATCAAAAATAGTTTGGTTAAGTTGTTTTTCATCTAAATCAGATTTGTACAGAAAAAATATTTCACATTAGACATCGTAAAGTTATTTATAAATTTGCATTATGCAAGTTATTTTTCAAAATTTTATATCGAAATTTAGAAAAAAGCGAAATAAGCGTAACACTATCATGACTTTTAATTCTTACAGATTTTCAAATCTTTCAACTTTGGTAAATGATCCAGATTTTCGCCATTCATAATTCTTTGCACCAGATTGGGAACATAGAGTGCATCTTTCACTTTTGATAGATCCACTACTTCCAAACCGCATACAAAATAGAGATAATCGCGAGCCCCTTGGGAACCGTCGTAGCGGTAGTGCTCGTCGTAGACGAGCCATTCGCCGTTTTCGAGTTGGAGGCGGGTGTAGATTTGTTTTCCTGTGGAGGCATCCCAGAGGATGGTTTTGTGATCGCTGCCGGTGGTTAGTACCTTTTTTCCATCTGCTGAAAATAGGGCTGAGTAAAGAGTATGTCCAGTTAGTAAAATTAACTCCTTGCCAGTTGATACCTCATAAATTCGCGCAGTACTATCCCAACTTGCTGTAAGGACGACTTGTTTGCCGTCAGGACTGAATACAGCGGAATTGACCGAACCTGTATGGCCTCTTAATACCTGTATCTCCTTGCCAGTTGATACCTCATAAATTCGCGCAGTACTATCCCAACTTGCTGTAAGGACGACTTGTTTGCCGTCAGGACTGAATACAGCGGAATTGACTCCATATGGTGTATGGCCTCTTAAGACCTGCAGCTCCTTTCCGGTGGAAACTTCATAAATTCGTGCAGTATTATCATTGCTTGCTGTGAGGGCTAGTTTGCCGTCAGGACTGAATACAGCGGAATTGACTCCATATGATGTATGGCCTCTTAATACCTGCAGCTCCATTCCGGTGGATACCTCATAAATTCGAGCAGTTTTATCATAATTTGCAGTAAGGGCTAATTTTCCGTCAGGACTAAATACCGCGGATTTGACTCCATATGATGTATGGCCTCTTAATACCTGCAGCTCCTTGCCAGTGGACACCTCATAAATTCGCGCAGTTTCATCCCAACTTGCCGTGAGGGCTAGTTTGCCGTCAGAACTGAATACAGCGGAATTGACCGAACCTGTATGAGCGCTTAAAACCTGCAGCTCCTTTCCGGTGGACACCTCATAAATTCGCGCAGTACTATCCCAACTTGCTGTAAGGATGACTTGTTTGCCATCAGGACTGAATACAGCGGAATTGACCAAACTTTTATGCCCACTTAATACCTGCAGCTCCTTTCCGGTGGAAACTTCATAAATTCGAGCAGTTTTATCATAACTTGCTGTAAGGGCTAGTTTGCCGTCAGGACTGAATACAGCGGAATTGACCAAACTTTTATGCCCACTTAATACCTGCAGCTCCTTTCCGGTGGAAACTTCATAAATTCGAGCAGTACTATCCGAACCTTCAGTGAGGGCTAGTTTGCCGTCAGGACTGAATACAGCGGAATTGACCCAACTTTTATGCCCACTTAATACCTGCAGCTCCTTTCCGGTGGAAACTTCATAAATTCGAGCAGTTTTATCACCGCCTGCTATGAGGGCTAATTTTCCGTCCGGACTGAATACAGCGAAATAGACCGAACCTGTATGAGCGCTTAATACCTGCAGCTCCTATCCAGTGGAAACCTCATAAATTCGAGCAGTTTTATCACCGCCTGCTATGAGGGCTAATTTTCCGTCCGGACTGAATACAGCGAAATAGACTCCATATGATGTATGGTCTCTTAAGACCTGCAGCTCCTTTCCGGTGGAAACTTCATAAATTCGAGCAGTTTTATCATAATTTGCAGTAAGGGCTAATTTTCCGTCAGGACTAAATACCGCGGATTTGACTCCATATGATGTATGGCCTCTTAATACCTGCAGCTCCTTTCCGGTGGAAACCTCATAAATTCGAGCAGTTTTATCACCGCCTGCTGTGAGGGCTAATTTTCCGTCAGGACTGAATACAGCGGAATTGACTCCATATGGTGTATGGCCTCTTAAGACCTGCAGCTCCTTTCCGGTGGAAACCTTATAAATTCGTGCAGTATTATCACTGCTTGCTGTGAGGGCTAGTTTGCCGTCAGGACTGAATACAGCGGAATTGACCGAACCTGTATGAGCGCTTAAAACCTGCAGCTCCTTTCCGGTGGAAACCTCATAAATTCGAGCAGTTTTATCATAACTTGCAGTAAGGGCTAGTTTGCCGTCAGGACTGAATACCGCTGAAGTGACACAATCTGTATGCCCCACAGGCGAGACCAACCTAGGCTCCTGCCCTCTTCCTAAAAAAGGTTTTAGTAATAAAAGGAAGAGAAACATTAGTTTTTTCATACGTTTATTATTTTTAAACAGCAAAAGGGCGCAAAACAACCCTTCAACCCAATTATAATTAAAACAACTTAACGTCTTCTTCTGAAAATCATTATCAGCAGGCGCATAATAATTGCAGCAATTTAGCCTTTAATATAAATTTATAAATTTTGTTAATTATACAAATATATGATTTTCTTCAATAAGCCATTGTAAAATTCTTCATTTTTATCATCCATTATTTTCCTACCTTTGCACAAACTATTATCATGAAAATTGAAATTTGGATGCAGGGTGCTACTGCGTTTGACTATATCAAAAGCGGAGTAGAAATTTACGACAAAAGGCTGAAACACTTTATACCTTTTGAGATTTACACCTTTGCGGATATCAAAAATGCCAAATCACTTTCCGAAGATCAGTTGAAAACGAAGGAAGGAGAACAACAATTAAAAAAAATTGAACAGGGCGATTATCTGGTACTTTTGGATGAGCGAGGTAAGCAATATAGTTCGCTTCAGTTTTCGGAATATCTGGAAAACCAATTTCAGTTATCGCACAAAAGAATCATTTTTCTGATTGGGGGTGCTTATGGCTTTTCCGATGCTGTTTACCAAAGAGCAAATGCGCAATGGTCACTTTCAAAATTGACCTTTTCCCATCAGATGGTCCGACTTTTTGTTGTGGAACAGCTATACCGGGCACTAAGCATTCAAAGGGGACTTCCCTATCATCACGAATAAAAATATAACATGGCCGACGCAATTAATAACGACTATCTGCAAAAAATTTTACTCCCCAGAAATTATAAACTGGACAGCAGCCGAGAGCAGATAACCTTTTGGAAAAGAGTCTCTAATAAAGACACCCGAACCAAATTTGCATTTACGATGATTACCGTAACAAAACATGTGCATTCCCTAAGATTGGAGGGAATCAATGAGTTGAGGCTGCAAAATGAGATAAAAGCCGCTAAGATTGTTTTGGAGGATGAGGATGATTTTTTCAACTACTTTGAAACAGTTTTCGAAACCACACTCGATAGCACAGACCGTTTCGATAAAATTCTCGACTTTTTTGAACTTCAGCTCCACACCCTCGAAAACATGCCAAATTACAGCGAGGAGTACAAAAAAGCACTTGACAATATAGAACTGCTGGTGGAAATGGCGAATAAAGCGGATTTAGAGGAGTAGATTTGAAGAACTAAAGAGGAAAGAGGAGTAATTGCTTGCTTGGCAGCTTGATACCTGATACAATTCTAACTTCTGATTTCTGCCATATGAAAGTGATTTTAATTTTTACATTTTGAATTTTTTACCACAAAGTTCACAAAGTTAAACACAGAGATCCACAAAGATTAACCGCAAGAAAGTCTTAAATGCTAATCTATCTTTAAGTTAGGAATTCTTTGCGTTTCTTAGCGTGATGAAGATTGTGCTCGTCCTCTGCGGCTTTGCGTGAAATAGCCAATAGAGGAAAAAATCAAACAGCTTTAAATTTTACCACAAAGTTCACAAAGTTATACACAGAGATCCACAAAGATTAACCGCAAGAAAGTCTTAAATGCAAATCAATCTTTAAGTTAGGAATTCGTTGCGTTTCTTAGCGTGATGAAGATTGTGCTCGTCCTAATACTTGTTACAATTCTAATTTCCGACTTCTAACTTCTGCCTTAGTCCACAATCAGAATAAATTTATTTTTCTTGCCATTTTGCAAAAACATGTATTTGCCATGCAAAAGTAGCTCGCTTTTCACGATATAATTTTCGTCCTCTATTTTGACCGTGTTTATAGCAATTGCAGCACCTTTCACAGCACGACGTACATCATTTTTAGAAGCAAGGCTGCTGTGCTTTCCTGCCAGCAAATCGGCAATATTTACCCCTTCATCTAGTATTGCTTTTGGAACGCTGACTTTATCGAGTTCTTCGCTGATGATATCCCATTCAATTTGTGAAAGACTTTCTAAAAAGCTGAGTTCTAATTTCGAATTAAAAGCAATTTCGGTGGCTTTTATTACGCCATCCAATGATTCTTTGCCATGAATTCTTTCTGTGAGTTCGGCTGCAAGTAATCTTTTTAGATGATTTGGATTGGCCTCATGTTCTTTTTCTAAACTTTCAATTTCTGATCGGCTACGCAGAGAAAAGATGCGGAACATTTTCAAGAGATCGGCATCGCTAATGTTTAGCCAGAACTGATAAAACTTATAAGGCGATGTCATTGTGCCCTCGAGCCAGATATTTCCCTCTTCCGATTTTCCGAATTTTTTTCCATCGGAACGGGTGAGTAAAGGACAAGTCAAACCATAGCCTTTTCCGCCAGCTTTTCTGATAAGTTCAGTACCTGTGGTAATATTTCCCCACTGATCGGCTCCGCCCATTTGTAAAATGGTGTTGTGTTTCAAGCATAAATGCTGAAAATCGTAACCTTGAATCAATTGATATGAAAACTCGGTGAATGAAATTCCAGATTCGGATTCGATACGATTTTTAACCGAATCCTTGCTCAACATATAATTTACAGTAATATGTTTTCCGATATCGCGCAAAAACTCGAAAATGCTCATGTCTTTGTAGAAATCGTAATTATTGACCATCTCGGCAGCATTTTCTCCGTCGAAATCGAGAAAAAGGCCAAATTGTTTGCGTTGCGCTTCTATATTGCGTTCCAAAATTTCTAAATCGAGCAGACTGCGTTCTTTATCTTTTCCAGATGGGTCTCCGATACGGCCAGTTGCACCGCCAAGCAATACGATTGGTTTATGACCTGCAAGTTGCAGGTGTTTCAAAAGCATGATACTCACAAGATTGCCAATTGTTAGGGAGGGCGCTGTCGGATCGAATCCGATATAACCTTTAATAGTCGTCTTTGTCATTTCCTCATCGAGGCCGGGAGACATATCCTGCAATAAACCGCGCCACTGTAGTTCTTCTATAAAATTCATTTTTTACTGTTTTGGGCAAAAATAGAGAATGGATTTTAAAAAAAGGACAGAGTTTTCATTTTAGATCCGTAGAATTTAAAAAAATTGTAAATTCACAAAGTTTTTATTTTTTTTTGGCATAAATTTAGATTTCAAAAATGCTTTTACCCCTAGCTCGAATATGAAAATTTTCTTTATTTTTATTTTGTTTTTTACGCTTAGCACGAACTTCTACGCTCAGGCTGAAAGAATTATTTATGAAAATTTCAGACCAAAAGCTAAGGAAGTCAATTTTGACCTTCCTGGAGAGATTGAAGTTAAATTCTGGAGCAGAGAAAAAATTCGCATCCTCGCAGTTATCAGTTGCGAAAACTGTGATAGTTCAGCATTAAATAGCTTTGTCGATTCGGGTCGCTACGACTTAAAACAAACGCAAACAGATGGAATTTCTCTTTTTAATATGCCAAAACAGTTTTTACTGCCCGCAAAGATTGGAGACAAAGCGATAAAAGAAAATTTAAAATTTGAAATTCACCTGCCAGAGGGTCTGATTTACAAAAAAAATCCGAAGTAATAAATCCCTGGCCTATATCCTGAGTTGAAACCCAAGTCCCCAGAAATTGAAAAATCTAATCAGATTTTTTGCGAAAGTTTTTGGCCCCATAGGGGTCATCTGTTCTTAGCCGAAAGGCGAAGCAAAGAAACAGTCCCGTAGGGATGACCTCGCCTGTTTCGTGATTTGGATATAAAAATCGTTGAACCTGTAAATTTGTGCAGGTCACCACGCTGTGGCTCTAAACCTGTTCTTGGCTGTCGGCTAAGAACAGGTCGCTCCGATGGAGCTGAAAAACATCACCGGGTTAAAACCCAGGTCTCCGTAGGTATTAAAAAAACTGATGCCCGCGAAAGCATTAGCGGGCATCAGTTTTCTTGCGGAAGAGGGACTATCGGGATTTCAAATCTTTCCTCTTCATCTCGTCATTCTTACGAGACATATTCTTTCCTCTATCAGTGCATCCCCATCTCTGTCAAATAACGCTCTGCATCCAAAGCAGCCATACAACCAGTTCCTGCAGCTGTAACTGCCTGACGGTAAACCTTATCTGCCGCATCTCCTGAGGCGAATACACCGGGAATATTGGTTTTTGAAGTGCCAGGTTGGGCAACGATTATATAACCTGTTTCGTCGAGGGTAATCCAACCATTAAAAATGTCGGTATTAGGTTTATGTCCGATGGCAACAAAAACAGCATCGAGTGCAATATCTGAACTTTCTTTACTTTTGTTATTGTGCAATCGAACGCCAGTTACATGATCGGCGCCGAGAATTTCTTCAATTTCTGTATTCCAATGAACGGTAATATTGGGTGTATTAAAAATACGTTCCTGCATGATTTTGGAGGCACGCAACTCGTCTTTTCTAACAAATAAATGTACCGTAGGGCAAAGTTTAGAAAGGTAACTTGCTTCTTCACAGGCAGTATCGCCACCACCAACTACTGAAACATTTTTACCACGGAAGAAAAATCCGTCACAAACCGCACAGGCCGATACGCCATGATTGGTAAGTCTTTGCTCAGATGGCAGACCCAACCACTTGGCAGATGCTCCTGTGGCGATGACAACAGTATCTGCATGTACCTCTTCTCCTGCATCAGTCCATACTTTGTGTACTGGTCCGCTGAAATCGACCTTACTGATAAGCACGCCGATATTAATTTCCGTTCCAAATCTTTCGGCCTGACGGCGAAGGTCTTCCATAAGCATGGGCCCTACTACTCCATCGGGATAACCCGGAAAATTTTCTACTTCGGTAGTAATCATCAACTGTCCACCGGGTTCATTACCTGTGTACAAAACGGGACTTAAACCCGCTCTTGATGCATAAATCGCCGCTGTATATCCGGCAGGCCCTGAACCGATAATAAGACATTTGGTATGCTTTGCCATTTTTTGTTTTATTTAAAGAATGCTAAAAACTGTTTGCAAGTGCAAATATAGCAAAAATGAAAATTATGCAAATGTGTAGCAAGTCACATAAGATAAAAAAAGCTTACCGAAGTAAGCTGAAATTTTTTATTGGTCGTTAGCCTCTCTTTGAACCGTAAGTTTGTGAACAGCTTTAAGAATTTGTCCGCGACGTGTTACGGATGGTTTCTCAAAACTTTTTCTGCGGCGTACTTCTTTCAGCAATTGTGTATCTCTAACCTTTTTTTTGTAGCGACCCAATGCACGGTCGATTGTTTCATTGTCTTTAATGTTGATAATTAACATGATGAATTTTGGATAAAATGTTATAATAATACAAACACATTAAGTACGGATAATAGTTGTGTTTGCATCAGCTACACATTGCCTACCCATTCACAAGGCTTTGTTTAAACGCAAAGATAATAACAAAAAGCAAATATCTAATGCTTTTGTATTAATATTTGAAAATTCTCAACAATACAGGAATTAAAAAGACATCACAAACGAGCGCCGATGCCAAGGTTGAACTGATAAGCAGACCAATTGTGACTGCTGGCGGATTGCTCGAGAACAGTAAAATCACAAAGCCAAAGAAGAGTACAACTGTAGTAAGTGTTACTGCTTTCCCCGTTTCGACCAGTGTGAGAGAAATAGCTTTATCCGTCTCCATTCCTTCCATCTTTAGGAGCCGGAATCGACCCAAAATGTGAATGGTGTCATCCACTGCAATACCAAAAATGATGGAAAAAACTATTGCAACACCGGCTTCGAGCGGTATACCTGTAAAACCAAGAATTGCTCCGGCAATCATCATTGGAATAATATTAGGAACCAAAGCAACTATGACCATTTTCAGATTTCGATAAAGCAGGACCATAATGATGGTAATAACAATTACTGCGAATCCCAAGCCTTGCAAGAGCGAATCTCTAACATAAACCAGGTTTTTATCTACAATAACACCTGTACCGGTCTGCCTAAAGCTTACAATCTTAGCATTCGTATTGTTTTTGATAAAATTATTCAAATCGGCAGTCATTTTTTTAATATTATCACCGCCAATGTCGAGCAAACGGGAGGATATACGGGCATACTTCCGGTCTTTACTCACCATAATATTGGCATTTTTGCCCATACCAGCCTGTTCGGCCAAGGCCTGAAATTTGTAAAAATCATCTCTGTCGGGCATTTTGTAATATTCCGATCTGTCTCCATGGAAGGCACGGTTAAAAGATTTGTAGAGCCAGGTAATAGAAGTGACCGATTTTACCGCCTCATATTTTAGCAACTGAGCCTCGACTTTTGCCATTTCCTGCACCAGTTCATAATCATCGACCGTTTTTCCATTCTGAGCGATAACAGCAATTTCAAAAGGCCTGAATCCGCTAAAATTTTTCTCAAAGAAGAAAAAATCGTTGGTTACATTAGCCCCAATGGGCAACATCTTTTCAATTTTTGTATTGGTGTTGATCTTAAAAATTCCAATGGTACAAACTATTATAGTCAACAATAAAATTGACATCACTAGACCCTTCCTTTTCTGAGTGATGATATCGATTGCGCTGTATAACTTTTTCCAGAAACTATCTCCATCACCGGTTCTTAATTTAATGATCTGATTGGAATCGAACAAGGTCAAAATTGCGGTTGTGAAGAAAATTACAGTAAAATAGGCCGTCATAACACCAATTGATGCATTGATACCAAAATTTCGGATTGGCTCCAACTTACTGAATATCAAAGACAAGAAACCTATTGCAGTGGTAAAGGAAGTAAGAAAAACTGAAAGCCCAATTTCGCGCATGGTAATTCTGATGGCGTCGAGCTGTTTGTTGCCTTTTTGCAGCTCATCCACGTATTTCGACATCACATGAATTACATCCGAGGTTCCAACAATAATCATAATAATGGGATAGAGCAATGCCATCGAATCGAGTGGCTTGCCAATAATTCCTACGATTCCAATAAAAATTAGCAGACCCAGTAAAATAGATGATATTGAGATAACAACTCCCCAAAAACGTCTGAAAATGAGCCACATAATGAGCAATACCAAAATTCCGGAAACTAATGCAGATAGTGCGAATTCATAAATTTGCATCGCCACCAATTCTGTCTGAAAATTAGCTCTTCCTAAGATGTGATATTCATCGAAATTGTATGCATCGAGCTGTTTGCGTAGCGATTTCATCATTTTTTCGGCTACTTCCTGCTGGATGTTATCAACTGTCTTCAAGATAACTACAGTAGTTTTAGCATCGGCCGATATAAAAGCGTTGATCAGTCTTTCATCCGATAGTATTCTTTTTTTATCAGCCTCATATCTGTCTGGTTCATCGATGTGCACTGCAGGAATTGCTGTAAAGGCAAAAGGTGTCTTTATGGGAAATTCAACCTGCAATAGTGACTGAGACTCGAGTACAGGATTTGCCAAAAAAGTTTTCTTACCTTTAATGTTGCTGAGGTTTTTGCCTACATCCCATGGACTTCCGCTACTGTCTTTTATTTCGATTGCAGTTTCACGAACTTTTAGCGAAAAATCCTTTACCTTTTTCAAAAAATCCTGCTCAAAAATTCCATCCTTACGGTGTATGGCAATGAGCAGAAAATTATCGTCGGGCTCAAAGCGGGATTTGAATTCATAGTAAAACTCCAAATCGGGGTCGCCCTTAGGAAAAAAATCTTCGAAACTGAAACGGAAATAAAGTCGGTTGACAGCGAGTGTAGTGCCGATAACAGACAAAATCAGAAACAGCGCAATTACTGTTTTAGGAAAACGCAGGTGAAACATTTGTTGGCTTTTGTAAAGATTCACATGCTAAACAACAGAAGCGGCAAAAAGTCGAAAGATCTGTCGTTTTTTATCAAATAAAATTTTGTATCAACGCTCTCCAAACAACAGGCTTCCGATTCTGACCATTGTTGAACCCTCCTCCACTGCTATTTCATAATCGCCCGACATGCCCATCGAAATTTCGCAAAAACTTTCTTCCGATTGAAAAAATTGAGCTTTCAGCGTATCAAAAATATTTTTTAGATTTTTAAATTCACTGCGGACCAATTCGATATTTTCGGTAAAGCTTGCCATACCCATAACACCAACTATACGAATATTCAGCATCTTTTCGAATGCTTCAGAACTCAAAATCGCTGCAGCTTCATCCGTACTCAATCCAAATTTTGTTTCTTCCATTGCAATATAAAACTGTAGCAGACAATCGACTACCCTATTGTTTTTTGATGCCTGACGGTTAATCTCGGACAAAAGACTTAAACTGTCAACGGAGTGAATAAGTGAGATAAAAGGTGCGATGTACTTAACCTTATTAGTTTGCAAATGCCCAATGAGGTGCCATTCGATATCTTTTGGCAGTGCTTCATATTTAGCGACAAGTTCCTGAACTCTATTCTCACCGAAAACGCTTTGGCCTTCATTGTAGAGTGTTTGAATATCCTCGAGAGGTTTAGTTTTTGATACGGCAATTAGTTTTACACCTTTTTCATTAAGTGTTTTGCGTATGTCGTTAAATTGCTTTACTTTTACCATTGAATTAGGATAAGTCTTAAACTTATTAGAAGTTTTTATTTTAAAAAAATCAATACCTTTGTGATAGTATTACTATTGCACTACACCGAAATGCCTGCACAAATTTAAACAAGAAAAAATGGACCCCTACAAAGTTGAGGTAAAATTTCAAAAAGATTCCTTTGATGGTAAGCCACTAAAAAGGCTTATTAATCTATTGTCTTTAGATAAAAAGGATATTTATCTTGTCATAACTTATGCAATTCTAGGAGGTTTGATAGGTCTTTCTCTGCCCTTGGGCGTTCAAGCAATTATAAATTTGATTGCGCTTCAACAACAGACAAGTTCATGGGTTGTACTAAGTTTTATTGTTGCCGGCGGTGTAGCCATTACCGGAACCATGGTCCTCATGCAGGTTGTTATCATGGAGGCCTTGCAGCAAAGATTATTTGCAAGGACAGCTTTCGATTTTGCCTATCGTTTTCCAAGATTAAAAATGGAAAGTATTACTGATCAATATGCCCCCGAATTGGCAAACCGTTTTTTTGACACCCTTAATGTTCAAAAAGGCATTCCCAAAATAGTGATTGATTTATCAGCATCTGCACTTCAAATTATTTTCGGCCTTGCTGTATTGATACTTTACCATCCTTTTTTTGTTTTCTTCGGTATAGTTTTGATTTTACTGCTTTTTCTTGTGATATACTTCACAGGCAAAAGTGGACTTAAAGCAAGTCTTTCAGAGTCCAAATACAAATATAAGGTTGTTTACTGGCTTGAGGAATTGGGGCGGACAATGGGGTCTTTTAAATTGGCAGGTCGAACGCAATATCCGCTAGAAAGAACAGATAAGTTGGTTGAGGGCTACCTGGAGTACAGAAGAAAACATTTTAACATTCTACATTTTCAGATTGCAAGTTCAATTGTTATAAAATCTTTGGCGACACTCGCCCTATTAATTGTGGGAGGGTTACTTGTGATGGATAATCAAATGAATATTGGTCAGTTTGTTGCATCTGAAATTATTGTTATTGTAGTGCTGAATGCTTTGGAAAAGATTGTTTTGACAATGGATAACATTTTCGATGTACTTACAGGAATTGAAAAAATGGGCAACATTACCGACCTGGAACTTGAAGACGAAAGCGGTATGGATTTTAATGAGGTACTCGGTGACAGTGGTATGTCAATCGAAATAAGAGACCTTTGCTATCAGCCCGAACCATCAATGCCTCCAATACTAAAGGATATTAGCCTTGATATAAGATCGGGAGAAAGAATAGCAATTACCGGATTTAATGCCTCCGGAAAAACTACGCTTTTGCGAATACTTTTAGGCCTTTATGAAAACTACACAGGATCTATTGTTTACAACGGAATTCCAAGAAAAAACCTTAACATAGCCTCTCTACGCTCTTATATGGGCGATTACGTATCCGATGAACATCTCTTCAATGCAACTCTCAGAGAAAACATTTGTATGGGCAGAAAAGATGTAAGCCTCAAAGATGTTATGGAAATCTGCAAGATTGTAAGACTCGACAAATATGTTCACCAGCTGCAAAAGGGACTCGATACCGAAATAAGCTCAGAGGGTACCGAATTGTCACAGTCTATCATAAAAAAGATAATTTTGGCAAGATGCATTGTCGACATGCCAAGGCTAGTTGCAACCGAGCCCTTACTCGACAATATTGAAACCGACGACAAAAATGCGCTCATCAATCTGCTTGCTGACAAAAAATATCCCTGGACATTGGTTGCCGTGACACGAAATACAAAACTAGCTTCCATCTGCGACAGGGTCATTGTGATGGACAAGGGTGAGATCATTTTTAATGGCAAATACAATGATTTGGTTCTTAAACCCTATTTTTATAACGTTTTTGACCATGCTCCACTAACACCGGGCAAATAATTTAATTGTAAATATTTACATTTCAATATGCTCAATATATCTGATAAAGTTGTAAAATTTAAAAAACTAGAGGATTTTGATTCCTGCAAAAAAATCCAAACACTAAACTGGCCTAGAAAATTATCTTGGTGGCTTTTGGGTTTTATCGTACTTTTTATTGTTATACTGCTTCTACCCTGGACACAAACCATCAGAGCAAAAGGGAAAATATCTACCCTGAGACCCGAATACCGCCCTCAAAACATTTATCCGGTTATACCAGGAGCTATCGAGTCATGGTATGTTAGAGAGGGCGATACAGTAAGAACCGGCGATACGCTCTTAAAATTGACAGAGATAAAGACCGAATATTTCGACCCTAATCTGATTGAAAGAACCAAAGAGCAGGTCATTGCAAAAGAATTTTCTGTAAAATCTTATGAACAGAAGGCAGAAGCGCTTGATATACAGATTTCGGCACTGCAGGAAGCGCTGAAGTTGAAACTAGAACAGACCGACAATAAAATAAAACAAGCAAAGCTGAAAATACAGTCTGACAGTATTGATATGCAGGCATCAAAAATTGCCAACGACATCGCTAAATTTCAATTTCTACGAGCAGATACCATGTACCGCGCAGGTGTAATTTCGCTCACTAAGTGGGAAGAGAAAAGAAATAAAATGCAGGAAACAATCGCCAAGCTGAATGCGCAGGAAAATAAATTTCTGATATCGAAAAACGAGCTGATGAATGCACTCATAGAATTGAACAGTATCCGGCAGGATTATACCGATAAGGTATCGAAAGCAAGATCTGATCGTTTTAGTGCCATGTCATCTATATATGACGCTGAAGGCTCGGTTTCAAAATTAAAAAATCAGCAAACCAACTACGAGAGCCGCAATCAGTTTTACTACATAACTGCACCGCAGGATGGAATTGTATCCAAAATTTATAAAAAAGGTTTGGGCGAAATAGTGAAAGACGGAGAAGAAATTATGAGTATTATGCCAAGGAATGCCCTGCTTGCTGTGGAAATGTATGTAAGACCTATGGACTATCCCCTGTTAAGGGTGGGTCTACCTGTCATTTTCACCTTCGATGGCTGGCCTGCATTTGTCTTTTCGGGTTGGCCCGATGGTTCGGTAGGCACCTTTAGCGGTCATATATATGCATTAGATAATGTGACTGATGAAAACAATCTGTTCAGAGTCTTCATTGAACCCGACACCAATTACATTCATAAAAACTGGCCCAAAGGTTTGAGAGTCGGCACAGGTGCTGATGGAAGAATTATTCTGAATGATGTGCCGCTGTGGTATGAAGTCTGGCGTCAGTTGAACGGATTTCCACCCGATTACTATGATGAGTCAAAAGCGCATGGTCCCAAAATGAAAGCTGCCATTAAATCACTGGCCAAGTAATTGAA
Organism: Saprospira sp.; assembly: GCA_044379045.1. Taxonomy (GTDB): domain Bacteria; phylum Bacteroidota; class Bacteroidia; order Chitinophagales; family Saprospiraceae; genus Saprospira. The sequence goes on along the minus strand of JBIPOO010000039.1, from coordinate 630 downwards.
ACTTATTAATAATTCAATAGCAAAGATGTTTTTTCATAAACTGTCATTTTTTATCCTTTTCTATTTTACGGTTTGTCAATTGTCTGCACAAAGCAGCACTTTGACATATGAATCTTATATTCAACAGGTTATTGGTAAACATCCCATCTCGAAACAGATAAACCTTGCCGAACAAAAGGCAAGGCTCCAGGAAATGTATGCACGTGGCAACATGGATCCTGAGCTGAACAGCAATTGGGCTTACAAACAGTTCGACGGTAAAAACTATTACAATATTTTTGATGCCTATCTGCGCATTCCAACCATTACAGGAATAGATGTCATCAGCGGATATCAATATGCCGATGGCTTTTACCTGAACGATGCCGATAAATTGCCCGATGCCGGACAGGCTTTTCTTGGAATTGCATTGCCCGTCGGTCAGGGACTTTGGAACAATGAGCGACAAACAGCGCTTCGACAGGCAAAACTCATGCAGAAGGCTGCTAAATCGGAAATCAGATCTTCAATAAACAATTTACTTTTCGAGGCTGCAAAACATTACTGGGAATGGACACTTGCTTACAATAACAGCCTGGCCTGGCAAAGGGCGCTGAACTTGGCCAAAGGTCAATTCAATATTATAAAAAG
>JBIPOO010000208.1:0-6956 GCA_044379045.1 Saprospira sp. | reverse complement strand
CTCAATGCCACTAGCCTGAACGAATGTTTGAGTCAATTGAACATTGCTGAGTCGAATAGCACAAAAATCAGGGATACAGACCTGCAGCTAAGTCCAATACAAAAATGGTTTAGAGAAGAATATCAGGGCAATGCCAATCACTTCAATCAGAGCGTATTGCTTGAACTTTTTTTGCCGATGCAGGCTGCCGACATATTTGAAAAGATAAAACTTTGTTTCGGAAACATAGATATTTTACAAGCTGTTTTTGATGGAAAATGGAAGTCTGGCAAAGCGCCTGTTTTTCAATTTTTGGAGATTCAGCATAGCATGGAAATTACAGCACATTGCGAAAAGCTGCAGACTGCTTTTAATTTGCAGGAAGGACCTGTGTCCGCCATCGCATTGTTCAATAGCCCCGATGCTGTTTACTTGTTTATCAGCATCCATCATTTTTATTGCGACGGCATTAGCTGGCGGGTGCTGATGGATCACTTGCAGGACGCACTTGCAGGTAATGAAACTGCCGAAAATGATACAGCAGTTTTTGGAGAGGTACTTAAGGCTTGTGGCGAACTAGGAAATTCCGATCAGCAGCTCGATTATTATCCACAGGTCATTTCCAATCCATTTCATCAACTGACTGTCTGTTCCTACAAAGATTCCGAATTCAGAACCTTGGAATGGAGCATCGACCAAAGTCATACTTTCCTTAGAAACTGGAATCCTGAGCTCAGTTTGAATGAGAAATTTGTTAGTTTTTTCATGCACAGCTGGTTAGCGGCCAAACAGCCGAGAAGTGCAATTTTCCTAGAGACGCATGGCAGACAATACAGCGGCATTCCCGAACTTTCAGATGCTATCGGGTGGTTCACACAATTTTATCCGCTGAGCGAAAAAGCTTATCCTGAACATGAGGCTGAAATAATCTCCTATGTCAGACAGGCATTTGCCGCCTTGCCCAATTTTGGCCTGAGTTATATGGGAATGAGCAATTGGCAAAAACCACCTTTCCCCCTGCTGCTCAATTTCCTGGGAAGTTTCGATGAAAACTGGAACTCGATGGCCAGACCGGTACAGTTCGATCAAAGCAATCAGGTCGATCCACAAAATCCCATGCTGGCTTTTTTCGAGATTAATGGAATTATTCTGGAGGGCAAAATCAGGTGGATGTTCAGAACGCATCCTGATTTTAAAATTGATGACTTTGTAGAAAAATGGACAGAGGTTGCCAACAGCCTTCTATCCGGTTCCGATGCAGCTTTTTATAGCGACGATAGCATAGACAGCGATGACCTGAACAAAATATCCGATATGCTCAACATTTTGGATTTATGAAAAAAGAAGACATTTTATCCATCGTTCCGTTGCTGCCGGCACAACAGTTTATGCTGAGCGCCTCGGTACGGGAGGGCCAAAAAACCTATGTGCAGCAATTGCTCTTCGAAGTACGCAACATTGAGGGAAAGGCACTAGAAAGCGCTGTTGATAAAATTGTTCAGGCTTATGAATGTCTTCGCTCTATTATACTTTATGAGGGCTTGAAACAAGCGGTTTGGGTCAGTCTGAAAAATATGAAGCCAAAGTTCAGTTTTCATCAACTGAATGAAATCGAAATAGAAACCTTTTGCACAGCGCAACTATCTCAGGGATTTATATTGGATAAGGAAGCTGCAATGAGCCTCGATTGGATAGAGACAGACTCAAAAACATACCTGCTTTTTACATATCACCATATTCTTTTCGATGGTTGGGGCCGACAAAAAATTTTGAGCGAACTGCTCTTTGCGCTTCGTTATCCGCAGGCCATTATTCAGCCTAAATTAAACAAAAACTGGTACGAAGCCTGGAAAAAACTTAATCATGCTGCTGCGCTTGAGGCATACCAAAAATATCTTACAAATTTCGACCAGATTGCCGGACTAAGTTTTCATGGCAATGGGCAACACAAAAACTGCAGCCTTAGGGAATTTGTGGAAGAATCAGCTATTGCTGATGCTGCAAAAAACTTGGGGCTGACGCAGGCCGAATATGTACTTTTTGCCTGGACCTGTTTTATTGCCAAATGGAGCAACAGAGAAAATGTACAGCTTGGGCAAGTAAAGCAAAATGGTCTCATAGAAAATTGCCGCGACGGTTTTGGACTTGGTATTCAAACCCTGCCCTTTCAGTTCAAAGTCGATTTTAATGAAAAAATCTCTGAAATCCTACTGCGTTTCAAAGAACGGGAACGTGCCCTAAGCCCTTATGCCTACGCAGACACAACAAGTGAAGTCTTTCAACAGCTGAATTATGATTTTATCATTGCTTTTGAAAATTATCCGATTGAAAGGTCCCTGGGGGCGTATGAAGCGGATTTTAAACTCTTAAAAAATTATGACTTTTCTGAATTTCCGCTCAGTTTAGCAATCAGTCCTAAAAATGGACAACTTGTATTTGATTGGCATTATAACCAGGTACAGCATAGCACAGCTCAGATCGAAATATTGGCAAAATTTTTTACGCGTTTTCTTAAAAAACTAACGCAGTATTCCAATGTAAAATTGAGCGAAATTGAGCTTTGGGATAAGGCTGAAATGCCGAAATTTGATTTAAATAGCGGGTCTAAATCTTTTTTTCAAAAAATTGAATCGAATCTTGTAAAAAATAATCGTATCAATCTGTACCATGCGTTGACTAACTATTTCCATAAAAAAGACATCCGAAGGATATGGATTGTAGGGAATAAGCAGCTTAACAGTGACATAATCTTTGTTGCTGCCTGGCGCACCGGAGTTGAAGTGTTGAGCCTGAATGAGCAGGAATCGCCGGTATTTATAGAAAAATTACTGGAGGAGCATCCGGCCGATCTTATTTTTACAGCTCAATCAAACCATTTACTACCGGAAGCAATTGCGCTAGATAGTTTGGAACAGCTGCCCGAAAATCCGACCATAAAGGTCAGCAGAAAATCGGCTGCGGCCCTTTCCATTTGCACTTCAGGCTCAACCGGTACACCAAAGGTGGTACAGCTCAGCCTGGAAAATCTCCTTGCTTTTTTCGAAGCCTGGGATCGGAAACTACCCTGGAAAACCACAGAGGTTTTCGCAGCCATCGCTCATCCAGCCTTCGATATCGGCGTGGCAGAGTTGATTTTTCCCTTATGGAAAGGCTGGGAAACCCGACTCATCGACAAGGAAATTTTATCCGACAGCCAAAAATTAGCCGAAGCGCTTAAGGATGTAAGTGCATTCCATATGGTTCCATCTTTATTGGAGCAATGGATAGACCATAGCAAAGCAGATGATAAAAGCCGCATCATCATGACAGGTGGCGATAAGGTTCCACCACATCTTCAGTCGAAACTACACAAAAAATTTCCAAATGCACGCCTTTTTCAATTTTATGGTCCCTCAGAATGTTCTGTACTGGCATCTGGTTTTGAGAATAAAGGGCAATTCGAGCATCATCTGTTGCCTTTGGGAACTGCATTTGCGCATTGCGGACTCAGTATTTTTGACAATAACAACATAGCCGCAGCGCCCTTTCAGGATGGAGAAATCATCGTTTATGGTCCGGCAGTCGGTTTGGGATATGCTAACTCAGATAATGCTGAAAAGTTTTTCAACTACAAAGGTCAGAAGGCCTACAGAACTGGCGATTTAGGATTTTTCGACCATAATGGCAATTTATTTTTCAGAGGCAGAAAAGACAATCAGATCAAAATAAACGGACAAAGAATTGAACTTTCCCGCATCGAATCGGCCCTTGCTGAATGGTCTGCTATTGAGCATTGGATAGTACTCAGCGATGGCAAACAGCTTTTTGCCTTTGCAAAATCGAAAAAAACATCGACAATTCCCGACAGGGAAAAACTGCAGAACTGGCTGCCATTTTATGCAATTCCGCATTTTATCGAGTTTTTGCCCGATTTCCCACTGAATAAAAATGGCAAAGTAGATCGGCAAAAATTGCTAACAATAGCCGAAAATCTTAGTATTAAAAATGCCGAAAAGACCTTGGATTCGGATTTGGCAGCGGTTTTAACTGCACTTTTTCCCAATAAAATCATCAGTTCTTCGCTTTCATGGTATGCCAATGGCCTGAATTCGATCGATGCGCTCAAATTTTCGGGTTTACTGAAAACCAAACTGAAAGTTAATATCGAAATTAATAAAATTCTGGGGATTAGCTGCCTTGCAGATTTGAATATTGTCGACGCTAAAGATTCAGCAATTACGGCAGAAGTATTCATTGAAGCTGGACAGGAACTTTATTCCACTGCAGCCAGAATTTTATTTCTATCCGAATCGGACGAACAGTTTTTCCATAGCTATTGGATCAACAGCGGCATCGTATTACCAAAAGACAGCGACCTTAGCGCAATCAAAAACTGGATACTAAAGCAGCAAAATCTACACCTGGCTGCAATTGCCAAAGACAATAAATATGTCTGGAAAAATGCTGCGCCTTCAATTTTTGAACTAAAAGTTGAGGACAGAGCAGCGTTTATCGACTATGTTGAACATACATTTTTGCCTACTGAAAAGAGTCTTTTCATGAGTTTTTTAGGCAGTTCCGGGCAGGAAAATTACCTAGCTTTTAAGGTCAATCATGCGCTTTTGGATGGGCTGGGACTGGAACACTTGTGGAAAAAACTTCAGCAGGACATTAACAGCGGCAGTTTCAGTGAAATAAAGCTTATCGCACCAAAAGAAGAAAAAATAGACAGGGATTTTTGGGCAAATTATCTCAAAGACATTGAAATAAAAACACTTCCCTTCCTAAGAAAAAATAGTTTAGACAATGGCGTAAAGCGCTTGAATTTCAAACTTTCGCAATATGAAAGAGAAAGCTTGGAAAAGCTTTGCGGGGAATACCAGTGCAGCCTTTTCGAAGCTGGTCTTATTTTATTCAGCCGCTTATGGAAAAATTATTATAAAGATGGCAATAAGGCAGTTGGCCTTCCGGTAAATATTGGGTCTTTTGGTTCTGAAAACCATATTGCAGCCATGTCGGTCAATATGCTGCCTTTCAGAACCGATGCAGATTCAGCTGGCGAAGTGCTTAAAAACTGGCGTTTGCTTTTCGATAAAAGAAATACCCCTTTTTCCGAAATTGCACAACTGGACAAAAATCAGAAAAACGGTTTACCTTTTTTCAATGCCACTTATCTCTACCATGCTCAAAAAGAGCAAAGCAAATTCGAAAGTCTTGATTTCAAAAGAGCAAGCAGCGATTATATGCTCTCGCTCGACTTTATTGAGCAAGAAAAGGAGTTGATTTTTTCCTGGGAATACCAGCGCGATTGCTTTTCCGAGTCTGCTATCAGAAAAATTCAAGTGGATTTTTTCGGACTGCAACAGGAAAAAGATTCAAAAATATATCCAACTGTCGCTTCGCTCAAGCAACGATGGGAAAGCTGTCTAAAGCAATATGCAAACAATACAGCCCTTTACTTTGAGCAAAGCCGCTGGAGCTATGCCGTGTTGAATGAACGCATTGCTGATTACGCCAAAAATTATGACAAAAAATCAGATGGTATCGATGTTTTAATACTCGAAAGGAATGAAAATGCAATTGTAAAACTGCTTTTCCATCTTATCGAAGGAATTCCTTTTATCCCCGTTGATTCCGAAACATCAGAAGATAGAATTCAACATATTTACACATTAGCAAAAAGCATCCCTTTATCTGATGCTGTCAGTCAACATCTTCAATATGTGATTGCCACTTCGGGCACAACAGGGCTGCCAAAACTGGTGGGTGTAAGTAAAATAGGCTATGCGGCTGCTGTTGATGCCTGGAGCAGTGATTATGGCATGAACCACAGCGATTGTTGTATGCAGGCCGCATCTTTTTCTTTCGATGTTTCTTTGGGTGACCTTGGCAGAACCTTTTTCAATGGTGCTTCTATGTTACTGCTTAATGCCAGCGAGCGAAAAGACCCGATGGCGATGCTGCAAAAAATCAGGGATTTTTCAGTCACGGTTTTCGAAACGACTCCCCTCATTGCCCGTTGGTGGTTAGCCGAGGCAATTGACCTAAAAGATTATACAAGTCTGCGTTTGCTCATTATCGGCTCTGACAGTTGGAAAATGCACGAAATCAGAACCTTGTGTAAAACAAAAAATCAAGCTCAGCGAGTCATCAGTTCCTATGGACTTTCAGAAACAAGCATAGATAATAGCTTTTTCGACCCCGAAACAGATGACCATTTTGAATATGCCGATGAAATGCCTGTTCCTATTGGGAAAGCGATGAGTCATTGTGAATTGAAAGTAGTTGATAAAGCATCAAAAACTTTAAAAGATGGCATCGAGGGCTTTATCTGCATAACTGGTCCTGCTGTCGGATTTGGCTATTTTGTAGATGGACAATGGACAAATCCAGAAGCATTGCAATGGCAATCTGCCGACAGAGGTATTGTAGACGAGTGGGGAATCTGTCATTTCAGAGGCAGGTCGGACCGGCAGGTAAAAATCAGAGGTCAGCGGGTTGAACTGGAAGAAATAGAAAGTATTTTGAGCAGCATTTCTCCCGGAATTAATTGGCAGATAGCCGATTTTGAGCAGGAGTTTTCTATAGAAATGGCCGCTTTTTTCAATACAAAATTATCGGATGCTGAAATTCAGCAAATCAAAAAAGAGCTACTAGCAAAATATCCAAGTTATTATCTGCCAACCCTCTTTATTCAAATTGATAAAATTCCCTTGAATATCAATGGAAAAACCGATATAGCGGTCCTCAGAAAAATTGCCATTTCGAATTTTGTACAAAAGGAAGCCTTGCTGGACGGCGCTGATTTGATCAATCGGGTATTGAACCATTATGAACATTGTTTCAATGAAAAAGCCAGTCCGGAACAGAATTTTTTTCAAAAAGGCAAAAACAGTTTCGATGCAATGCATTTTGTAAGAAGCTGGAATAAGGTTTCGGATGAAAAAATGGCTGTTCATCAGCTTTTTGGTGCAGAAAATTTCGGTAGCCTTGCCAAT
>JBIPOO010000207.1:0-6984 GCA_044379045.1 Saprospira sp. | reverse complement strand
ACAGTTGCAGGTTCCTTCTACGGTAATTTTATTGTCGAGAATCTGACAGCGACCGCATGGAACATGGCCACTGCCTCAACTTTTTCAGGCAATTCCGACTTTCCCAGAATAAAAGGCAATTTTGATATTGGCGGAAGTGGCAGTACTGCAGCCATAAGTTTCCTGAACGAACATACTAATGCTAATCCTACTTTAGTAATGGGTGATCTGATCATTAGATCGGGAAATACCTACAGAAATTTTGGAACAGGAACCGAGATTCAGGGAAATTTGAACATTGGAGGAAACCTAACTTATGATGCCAACGATGGTAGATTATTACTATTTTCGGGGCTTGCTTCACAACAGATCAGTGGTACAGGTAGTTTAAGTGTATATGAGCTCAGAATTAATAAAAGCAGCGGCAATCTTACATTAAACAGGCCTCTAACTGTTGATTTCAGTCTTGTTCTTACAAATGGAAAAATCATCAGTTCAGCGACTAACCTAGTCACAATAGAGGCTAATGCCACTGTAACACTAACTTCGCCTAGTACTAACAACAGTTTCATTAGTGGCCCTCTGCGTAAAATTAATACCAGTAATGGATTTTCTTTCCCTGTTGGTAAGGGAAATAATTATCAGCCACTTAGTGTCAATGCCCACGCTTCCGGTTCGAATACGACAATTTACACAGAAAACTTCAATAGCGGAGCAGCAGGATGGATTCTTAATGTTGTAACGGGAACTGAAGGTGCTGATCCAAATTTCTTTCTTATCGACGACAATGAAGGCGGTGTTTTACCTTCGGGTTGTGGTGTTGCAAACAATGGCAATCCTACGCTACATATTACCAGTGTTTTCAATCCAGCAGGCGGTGCCGCTTACGATGCAGGTGGACTTTGTGGATTGCTCTTTTGTCCTCAGGCTAATAGAAGAGCGGAATCACCAATTGTAAATTGTAGTGGTCGTAATAATATTGCTGTAAGCTTCAATTATATTGAAGGAGGACAGACAACATTTGATAATGCAAGCCTTTGGTATTTCGATGGGCTAAGCTGGACGCTTTTAGACGATATGCCAAAAACAGCCACGGGTTGTGGAGGTCAGGGAATTTGGACAAGCAGACAGGTTTTGCTTCCTGCTTCTGCCAATAACAATCCAAATGTCCGTGTTGGATTCCTCTGGGTAAACAATGATGATGGAGTTGGTACAGATCCGTCTTTTGCTGTTGATGATGTATCTTTACTTGAGGTTACACCAGTCGATGTATTTACCTGTGAATATTTTCCGGCCAATGCTGTAACAACATTTGGTACAAATAAAGATGCTACCATTGAACAGGTTGTGACAAATGAATATTGGATTCTTGACAGAGACGGCGCTGCGGTTGATAAACATGTTACACTTTCTTGGGATCAAAATAGCTCCATAGTTTCAAATTCCGGTACAAAAGTTATTCGCTGGGATGGCTCAGCCTGGCGCGATCATGGCAATGGCGGTACAAGTGGTATACCTGCAGTCGATCCGGGCTGTGGAGTTCAGGCTGTGTGCGGTACTGTTACAAGCAACGTAGTTGTAAACAGTTTCAGCCCATTTACATTTGGAACAGTTTTACTGCTTCCAATCACGCTCAATTATTTCGAGGCCACTAAATTATCAAATGTTGCAAAATTGTACTGGATCAGCGCTTCTGAGGAAAATTCTTCTCATTTTGAAATCGAGCGAAGTACCGATGCATTGAGTTTCACTAAAATAGGAAAAGTAAATGCAGTTGGCAACAGCAACCGAACTGTTGATTACCAATATATTGACAATTCACCTCTGAGTGGTTTGAATTATTACAGACTAAAAGCTTTTGACCAAAATGGAACTTTCTTTTATAGTGAAATAAAAGCACTTGAATTCGATGAATTTACTGAGGTCAGAATTACGCCTAATCCAGTTAGTGAATTGATAAATGTGCAATTTGATAAATTAAGAAGTGACGTAATTGTTGATATTTTTTCAATAAATGGGAAAAATGTTTTTTCAGGGATTTATAATGCTTACAGCTGTGATATAGACATGAGTAACCAAGCCGCAGGTTTTTATGTTTTAAGGATTATGATAGGTGGTGCTGTTGCCAAAACAATCAAGTTTGAAAAAATTTAGCATTTTTCTGTGTATTTTTAAGTGAATGCATGGAAGTTTTTCTTTCATGCCCAAATCAATTTTAATAAGTTGACAAACATAAATAATGGTATGTTATCAATGAAATGATTATAGGCGGGCAAGGCAGAAAACCTAAATAAAGGACTGCCTTCAGCAAGGCTTTTTAACGATGTCAGATTGAAAATACTTCATTCACTTAGCTGAGCCTTAGTGTTTAAAATTATAAATGTTTGTGATTGAATACTTATAATAAGCTTAGTGGCCAGCTACTTTTTGTAGGAAACCAAATAAACCCCTACAAATATCAGTAATGATGATATAGTAATGGTTAGTGTAAGGTTATCATGCCCGCCAACGACTGCAATGAGCGCCGTCAACACCGGCTGCAGGTATATATAAGCGCCAACAACGGAAGGAGAAACCATTGTGAGTGCAATAGCATTGAGCAGATAATTTACAAAGGTGACAAAAAAGAGCACAAAAGCAATCACCGATATAATTTCGTAAGGCATGGTCTGCCAATTTACCTGCATGGTTTGCTGTATTCCAAAAGGAAAAACAAAAAGTAGTCCCAGCCCAAAATTCCATTTCATAATGGTAATCGGGTGATATTTTTTTGCTAATGGCTTGACCATAATGAGGTAAACCCCGTAGGATGCCGCGTTAATTCCAACCAGAATATTGCCCCAAAGTGGATTTGGCGCATAATCCGATGCAGCATTTGAATTGGATAGGGTGAGCATTAGCGCTCCGCCCAAACCCAGACCAATACCAATAATTTTTAGAAAATTTAGTTTTTCTTTCAACACTACAAATGAAAAGACCAAAACCAGTATTGGAGTCATTAGCATAATCAACGCTCCATTGATAGGGGTTGTAAGTTCAAGTCCTTTAAAAAAAGTAAGCATATTGAGCGCTACGCCAAAAATACTGGTAAGCACTAAGGTGCCAATGTCCTTTTTTTCAACCTTTTCACGAATAAATGCAGAACTAATAAAGAATAATGCGGCCGCTGCACTTACCCTTAGCAGGATAAATCCAAAAGCACCGACATAATCGGGCATAGCCATCTTTGCGAGTGAAAAATTGGCAGCATAAATTAGTGCCACCAAAAACATGGCTACATGTGCCAAAATAAGTCGTGCTGACATTCAAAATACAGTTTGAATGCAAATTTACAAGCATTTTTTAATTGCAAAGCTTATTGGCCTTGGCATTTGGAATATATTTGCATTTGTCACGAAATTGTATTAATTTTGCAGAATAATAGCATCAAAATATTTATCAGCTAATGGGAAAAGTAGTAGCAATAGCCAATCAGAAGGGCGGCGTGGGCAAAACAACAACAGCCATAAACCTGGCGGCAAGCCTTGCTATTCTCGAATATAAGGTTTTGCTGATTGATGCAGATCCGCAAGCCAATTCTACTTCAGGCGTTGGCATTGTGCCCGATTCGGTCGAGCTCAGTATTTACGATTGTCTGATCAATGAGGCAGACCCCAAAACTGCGGTACTTAAAACCACTACTCCAAATCTTTTCCTGCTCCCGGCGCATATTAATCTGGTCGGTGCCGAAATTGAACTGATCAATCGCTGGCAAAGGGAATACATTATGTTGGGCATTACCAATCAGCTGCGCGATGATTATGATTTCATCTTTATAGATTGCCTTCCCTCCCTAGGCTTAGTTACTGTCAATGCTTTAACAGCTGCCGATTCTGTTCTAATTCCTGTTCAGTGTGAATATTTTGCCCTCGAAGGGTTGGGTAAGTTGATGAATACGATCCGACTGGTTAAAAGTCAATTGAATAAAGAGCTTGACGTTGAAGGGATTCTACTTTCGATGTACGATATCCGCCTGCGCCTTGCTAAAGAGGTGGTGGAAGAAGCCCGTAAGTATTTTAGCGATCGTGTTTTCGAAACAATTATTCATCGTAATTCGAGAATATCGGAGGCACCCGGCGAGGGCAAGCCGGTGGCTATGTACGACGCTTCCTCCAAAGGTTCTGTCAACTTTTTCAACCTGGCTCAGGAATTTCTGCAGAAAAATAAGATAAAGCCAAAGAAGGCAAAGAAATAATTGCTATTTCTTCAACATCATAAAAAAGGAACTCAAAACATAGAGTAAAATACAGGACATCATGGCAAGTCCTATGGGCAGCGCTATCAACATTGCACCAGCCAATATCAAAAATACAATCCGAAACTCATTTCCTTTCCAGCCTAACTTTTTGAATTTAAAAGAGAAAATTGGTATTTCCGAAATAAGCAGATAGGAAAAGAGACCTATCAGAAAGATAAGCAAGGGAAGATTGAGCAGTAGCTGCGAAAGTCCTAGATTATTATTTTCTACAGTGAGCAGCAGGCCAAGTGTAAAAATAGTATTCGCAGGGGTATTTAAACCAATAAAATGCTCCGTCTGACGGCTATCTGTATTGAATTTTGCCAGTCGCAGGGCAGAAAATGCGGTCATGACAAATCCCAAGGCAGGCAAATAACTGTTGGGATTGTCGAATTCAAACCCTTCCAGTCCCAAACTTTTGCAAAGCAACAGATAGTAAATTGCTCCCGGAACAAAACCAAAGGAAATTACATCGGCCAGGGAGTCGAGTTCTTTTCCGATTGGAGAAGATTGTTTTAATAACCTTGCCACTAGCCCATCGGCAAAGTCGGCCAAAAGACAAATACCCAACATCCAGGGCAGCCACACAGTCTGTCCACTGAAAATGCTCAACACTGCAAGGCATCCAAAAAAAGCATTGCAGAGGGTTATGATGTTGGGTATTGTAAACAATGAGATATCGTATCTTAACTTAGTTGATTCGTTTCGTGAAACTTTGATTCGTTTCACGAAACGAATTTACAGAAGGTGACTTTTAGAGTTCTTCGTCCCAGGTATTTTCGCGGCTGAATGCCATGATTTCTTCCTCATTTACAAGGAGTTTCCAATTCGGGTCACGTTTGAAATGCGCGTCAAGATGAAATTCCCAGTCAATGGCTTCATTTTCATCGTAAGTAGCAAAAAGTTGTAGCTGTTCTTCTTTTATATTTTCGAGTTCTACAGCTGGGTTATTGTCCTTTACATCGTTCTGATCGCTATGGCAAACATTACATTGGTGTTGCCAAACCGCAATATTTCCGCATACCTTACAGCTGCTCAGTTCTGTATAAATTTGCTCAATATATTCCTTATCGGAATTGGCTATTGAAGCAGGCATGTTTTTGAAAAGGCTAACAAGTCCGCTTGTATCAGATGGGAGGTGAAAATGCTCTCCATTATTGAGCTGGATATTGACATCGTCCTTACTTTTACTGAACTGGATTGATTTTAAATCTGCCCAAGGTATTTCTTTGTCAGAAAAAACACTTTCCATTTCTTCGTTGAAACTAATTTCACCGATTGTGAAGTATTCGTCGTTGATTTCTGATAGATAAATCATAATGTATTTTTTAAGATAAATAAAACTACTTAATAAATTATGCTACAAAGATAGTTTTTTCATCTTAAAAGTATCGAAACGCTACTACATTGTTCTAATACAAAAATTAGAACAGCCATTAAATTTTGTTTTAACTCTAAGTTTAATCAATATTTTTCTGAAAATATATTTTTCTTTCTGTCAATTCCACACAACATAGCTGTTTCATACCATCTTCATCATATGCACAGCCATTGTCTATATTTAGAATCGGATATTTTTCAGGATTATCGAAACGCAAACGGATTTGCCTTTCAGTTTGCGGAGTATGTCCGTGAATTACCCTTCTTCCATTCAACCATGCTGAAACTCCGCGCTGTTCTTCCCATTTTCTAATCCATAGCATATTTTTTTTTAGATCAAATGGATTTGTACCATCCTCCAGTAGTCTGAAACCTGCATGCACCAAAATCAAATTATCTCTCTCGAACCAGTAATCGAGGTCTTTGATAAAATCGAAATACTTTTTTGGAATATCTAAAAGATGTGCTGCTCCGAATTCCTGCATCACTTCAGTACCGCCATTGCGCAGCCATATTGCAGCATATTCTTTACTCAGGGGGGCTTCGAACATCATTTGTTCATGGTTGCCGCGCAGACAGAACAATTTGTACCCCTCAGTTTTAAGTTGCATAATCTTATCCATAACCATTCGGCTGTAGGGACCGCGATCGATATAATCTCCCAGCAGATATAGTTCATCATCTTTTGAAAGGCCTATCAGGTTGAGCATTTCATTGAGGGTGTACGCACAACCATGAATATCTGAAATAGTAAAAATACGGGACAATTTGATTCGAGATTTAGATACCCTTTGGGATCAAGGGGTAAGTTTAGGGCATAGGGTTTATTAACTTATTTTTTGCTTTTATATGCTTTTTGCAGGGTCTGCAGAAAAACCGAAACAGGCTGAGCGCCTGATACTGCATAGCGTCCGTCAATCAAAAAATATGGGACGCCACCAATACCTATTTGGACAGACTGCTGTATATCCCGCTTTACTTCATTGCTGAATTGATTGGATTCTAACATTGCTTTTATAGCAGACTCCTCCAGTCCGATCTCTTTCCCCAAATTCAACAATGTTTCGTATTCGGCAATATCTTTACCTTCAATGAAATAAGCTTTAAAAAGTCTTTCTTTTGCGGCATCGCCAAGTCCTTTACTTTTTGCCAATTGAATGAGTCGGTGACCGTCGAAGGAACTGGCAACAACTGTTTTATCAAAATTATAATCGAGACCGGCATCTGATGCCATTTTTACTACATTGTCATGCAATGCCTTTGATTGTTCGGTGCTGATTCCCTTTCGAACAGCAAGGTACTCATATACATTTTGTTTTAAAATCTGTTTTTTGGGCATTTCAGGGTCT
>JBIPOO010000206.1:0-6995 GCA_044379045.1 Saprospira sp. | reverse complement strand
ACCTGCTACGAAGTAAGGAGGGAAGATCGTTGTATGCCAACCAGGAATTACTGAAGTTGCAAAGTCGAAGGATACAATCGTGTGTACAGAAAGTACCAGTGGAGTAGAGAGACCGGCAAGTACCAAAGAGAGTGCCTCCCAACGTTGCCAATGTTTGGCTGAGCCTGTCCATCCGAATGATACAAAATTATATATCTTCTTTCTGAAACCTTTAGCACGGTCGCGGATTGTTGCAAAGTCAGGAACAAGACCAGTATACCAGAAAAGTAATGATACCGTGAAGTAAGTACTGATCGCAAAAACGTCCCATAAAAGCGGTGAGTTGAAATTCACCCACAAAGGACCACGTGTGTTTGGATAAGGAAATACAAAGAAAGCCAACCAAATACGCCCCATGTGAATACCAGGGAAAATAGCAGCACAAATTACCGCAAAGATAGTCATCGCCTCAGCAGCACGGTTTACACCTGTACGCCATTTCTGACGAAACAACAAAAGGATTGCCGAGATGAGTGTACCCGCGTGACCGATACCTACCCACCAAACGAAGTTAGTGATATCCCAACCCCAACCAACTGTCTTGTTCAAATACCAGGAACCGATACCAAACCAGATTGTTACAATCATGGTAACAGTGCCGAAACCAAGTAGGCCAAGTGTCATAAGAAGCATCAATACCCAATTTCTATCGGGCAGCTGTTCGGTAGGAGAACAGATATCTTCAGTTATCTGATGATAAGTTTTATTTCCGGTTATTAACGGCGGACGGATATCTGATACGACTGCGCTCATAAAAGTCTGTATTTATTATGATTACTTTTTAAATCTTGTTTTAATCTTTATTTCCAGGATTAAGCATTGAATTTTGAATCCTTATTAACTACTTTCATCAGATAAGTGACTGAAGAACGAACGTTTACCTCTTCAAGTGCGAGGTAACCACGCTGTGAACCCATCCATTTAGAAACCTGACTATCCTTATCGTTACGATCACCAAAAACAATCGCACCAGTTGGACAAGCTGATTGACAAGCAACTTTCACATCACCATCTTTAAGTCTACGGCCTTCAACTTTAGCAGTAAGCTTACCTTCCTGTAAACGTTGAACGCAGAAACTACATTTTTCAATTACACCACGTGAACGTACTGTCACATCAGGATTGAGCACCATACGTGTAAGGTTATCAGTCATGTAAGTGTAGAACTCGTCATTTTCCATACCTCTGTTCATATTCACCTCATTTGCAGGGAATAGGTCGGCTGATGTATAATCGAGCCAATTGAAACGACGTACTTTGTAAGGACAGTTATTTGCACAATAACGTGTTCCGATACAACGGTTATAAGTCATCTGATTCAAACCTTCTGAACTGTGATTGGTAGCAGCTACGGGACAAACGTTCTCGCAAGGAGCATTGTCGCAGTGCTGACACATCATAGGCATATAGGCTGTGTTTGGAGTTTCCTCATCGCCGTAAAAGTAACGGTCGATACGTAACCAAGCCATGTCATGTGCTTTCGAAACTTCAAACTTACCTACAACAGGAACATTGTTTTCTGCCATACAGGCAATTGTACAAGCACCACAACCGGTACAGGCATTCAAGTCAATTGACATTGCCCACCAATGAGCCATTCCATAAACTTCTTCTCTTGAAGGATAAAGGCCTTTGCTGTTGAGGTATTGATATTCTTTGCGTTTCTCTTTTAGTGATTTTACACCTTTTTCGAGGTCGGCAGCAGTAGATTGGAAGAATACCGAACGGTTGGTCAATGAACCCTGGAAACCTCTGTGTCCGAGTACTTGCTCATCCACATTGATTTCTTTACCTTGTTTCGTTTTGTTTTTCAGACCGTAAGTGTGGTGAATTTGTACAGGAGCAAACTGACTGTCACGACCTACCTTTTTGACATCTGAAACTTTTACGGAAGCATATTTAAATTCCTTTGCTTCGGGGAATAGATTTTTACCTACAAGACTACCAGCAATACCGGCAACTGTACGTCCATAACCCAAACCAATAGAAAGTACTTTTTTGTGTTGACCGAACTGACGAATTACAGGTAATTTGTAAGAAGTACCATTAATCTTAAGTTCAACGATATCACCATCAGTAAGATTACCGAAAGGCGTTTTGTAGTTATTGTCTCCATCCCATTCAATTGGAATAGAAAGGAAGTTATCCCAAGTTGTACGCATGATAGGATCTGACATTTCCTGCATCCAAGGATTGTTTGCATATTGTCCTGAACCCATATTTATTGTTTCGTAAAAAACCACTTCCCATGCATCTCCATTGCTTTCACCAAGATTTGCCAAGGCCGCAGCTGCAATCGCAAGTACTCCTGAGGCTGCTGATTTTTCTTCTTTTTTATCTTCTGCCTTCTTGTTATCGGGCTTTTTCTCCTCGGCTTTTACTTCTGCTTTTTTCTCTTCTTTCTTTTCAGGTTTTTTCTCTTCTTTTTTGCCATCTTTTTGTTCATCTTTTGTTTCTGTCAAAGCGGCTGCAACAAAAACTGGTAAAGCATATGACTTTGGCTCAGATGAAGGTTCGATTGAAAATTTACCGTCGTGAAGTACATTTTCCCAAAAAGATTGGGGTGTCAGATATTTAGATTGTGCAGAGAAGAAATTTTTCTTCCAAAATGCCTTGAGGTATTCATAGTATGGCTGATCTCCTTCTACTTTTACACCAGCCCAAGTAAGGAAGCTTTCTCCAGCAGCACGAGTCTTAAATAATGGTCGAATAGTAGGCTGAATAAGGTAATATTGCCCTTGTTTAGGATTTACATCACCCCAAGATTCCAAATAATTATGGTTTGGTGCAACATAAGTACATTTTGAAGTAGTTTCATCAATAGAACCTGACAATGAAACCGTCACCTTGCCGGCTTTGCTCATTGCTTCCAATCCCTTGGCAAAATTTGATGCAAGGCCTGGTATATCAAAAGCAGGATTAGCATCCAAAACGATCAAAGCATCGATTGAACCAAGTTCTGCTGTAAGTTCGGCAATTGCCTTGTCACTATCATTGCGTTGTTTCGAATGACCTTCCCAGAGAATAGTACTTCCGTAAGCTGAAAGCATCTCATTGATACCGTTGACAACTTTCTGGATATTTACATCATTGATACCACATATCACCAATGCTTTTCCTTTGTTATCGACCAATTTCTTAGCAGCATTTTTAATTGCAGCATTCGCTTTGGCCCATGAAAATTTTGCAGAGGATGAAGATCCGCCATTACCGGTAAGATTAGCTACCTCATTGTAAAGCATTTTGACAGCTGCTGCCTGCTCTGATGGTTTTAACAATACACGGTGATCGGCATTTGAACCTGTGAGTGACATATGTCCTTCGAACTGAATGTGCACTGACATTTCCTTAGTTGCTTTTCCAATCTGATCATCTCCTAACTTTCTGTTTTTGATGTAATCAGCGGAATATTCTACAGGAGAAATCCACGTTCCAAGAAAATCACAATCGATAGATACGATACATTTTGCAACATCAAAACGGTAGTTGGGAACAACTCCTTTGCCGAACATTTCAGCATTTGCCTCGAGCAATGCAGAAGTTGAAAATGGTTCGTATTGAATATGCTTGGTATTCGGAAATTTATTTTTAAATTGTTGTACAGCAGAAGCCAATGTTGGACTCATCGTAGTGTGAGACACAATACGAATTTGTGAACCCTCATTAAGTTTTGACATGATCTCCTTATCAAGATCGCCCCAGCTCATTTCCTGAACGCTATAGCTTTTCCAGGATTTATTATCTCCTGACTTAATTTTACCTGCAGACTTAATACGGTTCGTGTCATACAAATCGAGCACCGATGCCTGTGAACGAGCCGAGGTTCCACCTTTTGTGAAAGATTCGGGATGGCCTTCGATTTTGATTGGACGCCCTTCACGAGTTTTAACTAAAACCGGCAGACAATCGGATCCTTTTACGAAAGTTGAAGCATAATAAGTAGCAACACCCGGTACAATCTCCTCTGGTTTTACCAGATAGGGTATTACCTTTTTGACAGGCATTTCACAACCTGCTAATGTTGCTGCTCCGATTCCGAAACCGACATATTTCAAAAAGTCGCGACGGTTGGGTCCCTCTGTATTGCCTTCCTGTTCAGAAAACTCAGGAAATTCTGCTTCCTGTGATTTCAAAAACTCCGGGTCTTGAGTGAGGTCTTCAACGCCAACCCATACTTTTGTGATATTCTCCTGATTGTTCATAAACTTATCGGGTATCTATTATCGGGAAGAATTCCCTTGTTTTCAATTATTATTTTATAATGTGTGAAGGAATGACAAAGAATTACCCTGCCAAACCTTCATATTTTAATAGTGACATTTTTGACATTCCAAACCACCAATCTCCTCAACAGTTACACCGTTTCTACGTTTACCGGATTTAATTTCATTGTGGTATTGCTCATACATTTTATGAGATTTGGCTTCGGCGTTATAGTAAGAATTTTCGTCAAATTTGACTTTTGTCTGGCGGTGACAGTTAACGCACCAACCCATTGAAAGCGGGGCATGCTGTTTTACCAATTTCATTTCCTCTACTTTACCGTGGCAATCCTGACATGCAACTTTACCAACTGTAACGTGCTGAGCATGATTAAAATATGCATGGTCGGGCAAGTTGTGAATTTTAACCCAATTAACCGGTTTGCCAATCATTGGTTTAGCAGATGAAAGTTGTACGCTGATTTCACGATCGCTTATAGCTTTATTATCTGCATTTGCTTCTTTGAGCCATTTTTTGTATTCAGCCATACGCTCTTCAATAGACACTGATTCGCTGAAGTAAGTACCGGAAAGTGGGTTAAATCCTGAAGCGGCATAAATTTTCAAGATTTCAGCAGTACCGTATTCAGGGCCTTTTTTAATTGCAGTATGGCAATTCATACAAGTGTTGGTTGCCGGAATAACAGCATGTTTTGAACGACGAGCTCCATCGTGGCAATACTGACAGTCGATGCCGTTTTTACCAGCATGTACCTCGTGTGAGAATTTGATTGGCTGTTCGGGTGCGTAATTTTGCTGACGACCCAATCCGATTGCATTGTTCACTGTAGTGTAACCTCCAATGATAACCAAAGCAAAAATAAGAATACGTACTACAGTTGGATTTAGCAGAATCTGCAAGAATGATTTTTCTTGTACAGGTGTTTCTCCTGCTTTTTGTTGTGCAAGACGATTAAGGCTGTTGATGTATCTTGCAAGTAAGATGGTAGCAAGAATTAGTGTTATTGCCAGTGCCCAAAGTATCATAGAACCGTTACCGGCTTCTTTCTGTTCTGTCTTGGCACCTTTGGCAGCTGCAGGGTCTGGAACATTACATGGAGGAGCTGCGCAACCCTGAGTGTACATATTATTGATGTAAACCAATAAACTTTCGATATCCTCATCTGTAAGTGTCGGGAAGGCTGTCATGTTGGTGTTTTTGTATTCAGCATACAAAGACTTCGCATATGGGTTCGACTTGTAAGATGCGTCAGCTAGAACTCCCGATGAATTACGAATCCAATCGTAAAGTTCTTTTTTGGGAAACTTTGACCAACGTTCTTCAAGTCCACCAAGAGCAGGACCAGTCATTTTTGTCTTCATGTCTTTTACGTGACAAGAAGCACAATTGTCTTTGAAAATGGCCTCTCCTTTTTTAGGATCTTGTGCATTTGCTCGATTAAAACTTATTGTGAGTATCAGAGCAAGCGTTAAACAGCGTAAAAAGATTCGAAATATCATGTGAAAAAAGTTTTGTCTAGAAAACAACTTTTGTGGTTGTGGCAAAATTACAATGTTGTGACTAAATTCCAAAAACTTTGCAGTGCAGTAGTTTTATTTAGAAGTAGTCTAAACTAAATCAAAGTTTCAACTTTCATTACAAAAAATGTATTTCAATTGATAATCATGCTTTTGTAATTACTTATTATATTTTGATAACTTTATCTAAGCGAAAACTAAAGCAATTGAATGGAAACAATGATAAAATTTGAACTTTCTTGTAAAAATGTCAGTATCGCAATTTCGTGACAAAAATATGACAATTCTCAACATTTTTATATTTAGTTTAGAAAATCGAAATATTTTTTTGATTTTTTTTAAAATTCCCTTCCTTGCTAAATAGTTAAAAAGCATGGCTGACAAGATTAGTTAACTGATATTTTTTTGTGATTCATCATTTTAGAAAAAAAATGCGCAAAGAATCTATCCTGACTTACCAAACGGATAATGCTTTTTTATTTGTTGATTTCAGTTCATAATGGCTAACTTTGTATTCAGAGAATAATATTATTAAAAATTACATATGAATACCCGCTCAACTTTAACGGTTTTACTGACTTTTTTTATTTTGTCTGGCATCTTTGCCCAACAAAAAGATTTCAGCAGAATAATGCTGGAATTTATTCCGGCCGATGCAGTTTTTGTAGCCAATATAAAATCCAATGCCATTGAATCGAAGATGAGCTGGGAAAATATATTTAAACTGAGTGTTTGTGAAGAACTTGTAACCCAAGTAGGAAAAAGCTTTCAGATAAATGACAGCCGTTTTTTTCTGGAAATTATTCAAAATCCTACATCGAAGGGGATTGAATTTCCAGGAGAACTGATGGCTTTTGGGGAAACCGTTTCAGAACAGAAATTCATCAATATGATGTTGCCCTTGTCGGATGCTGCACTTTTCAAGAACGAACTCTCTAAATATTTTGGTCCTGGTTTCAACAATTCCATAGTTTTTAAAGGTCAACAACTGACTTTTATTCACAACGGTCGTGTTGCAGTCAGCTGGAATAAAAATATCGCCATTTTAACTATAATGTTGCCAAACTTTTATAATAATACGCTGGAAGTAAATGAAAATGAACTTCGCATTTCCCTTGATAACTACCTCGACAAAATACATTCATCCGATGCTTCTGAAAACATGTTAAATAATAATCTTTTCTACAGCTGGTATGGCAAAGTGAGAGATGCGGG
>JBIPOO010000205.1:0-7043 GCA_044379045.1 Saprospira sp. | reverse complement strand
GGACGGACCTTCAGTGAACATGACGACAGTTAGTGGTCCATCGAATGGAAGTATAACTTTGGCAACGAACGGTACATACACCTACACGCCGAATCCAAACTTCAACGGAACAGATACAATTGTGTACAGTTACTGCGATGGCGGCACGCCAAACCTTTGTGATACAGCGCTTTTAATCATAAATGTTAATGCTGTGAACGATGCACCGATTGCTAATAATGATCTAAACACAACCAATGAAGATACTCCTGTAAGCGGCACTGTAGCGACAAACGATACAGATGTAGACGGACCTTCAGTGAACATGACGACCGTAAGTGGTCCAACTAACGGAAGTATAACACTTGCAACAAACGGCACATACACTTACACGCCGAATCCAAACTTCAACGGAACAGATACAATTGTGTATAGTTATTGCGATGGCGGCACGCCAAATCTTTGTGATACAGCGCTTTTAATCATAAATGTTAATGCCGTGAACAATGCGCCGATCGCTAATAATGATGTAAACACAACCAACGAAGATACTCCTGTAAGCGGCACTGTAGCGACAAACGATACAGATGTGGACGGACCTTCAGTGAATATGACAACCGTAAGTGGTCCATCAAACGGAAGTATAACACTTGCAACGAACGGTACATACACTTACACGCCGAATCCAAACTTCAACGGAACAGATACAATTGTATACAGTTACTGCGATGGCGGCACGCCAAACCTTTGTGATACAGCGCTTTTAATCATAAATGTAAATGCTGTGAACGACGCACCAATTGCAGTGAATGATACGGTGACCACTCCAGAGGGTAGCCCAATCATCATCGGCGTACTCAATAACGATTCAGACATTGACACTACACTGAACCCTGCATCAGTAGCGGTAATCGGTGGTCCAAGCAATGGCTCTATCACAGTAAACCCAACAACTGGAGCAATTACTTATACGCCAACAGGCAATTTCAACGGACAAGATAGCTTCACTTACGTAGTCTGTGACAATGGTATTCCATTACCTGCACTCTGCGATACAGCAATCGTGTTCATCAACGTAACACCTGTAAATGATACACCAACCATCGTACAAGCACCAGTAACTTTACCAGAAGACAGTACAATCACATTCTGTCCGACAGTAAATGATATCGACAACGGTGATGTACTGACAGTGAGCCTATGCGGCGGACCAAATAATGGTAACGCGAGCATCGCTGCAAACTGTATCACTTACACACCAACAAGCAACTTCAATGGTCAGGATACACTCTGTGTAATTGTCTGCGACCAAACAGGAGCCTGCGATACAGTGATTGTACCAATCACAGTAACTCCGATGAATGACGCACCAATTGCAGTGAATGATTCGGTAAATGTCAACGAAAATGATTCTGTCCTGATTGTTGTACTTAGCAATGATTCAGATATTGATGGTCAGCTCGATAGCAGTTCAGTAACAATTATAGGAGGACCATTTAATGGTACTGCAACTGTTGATCCTGTTACAGGAGTTGTGAATTATGTACCAAATCCGAACTTTAACGGAGTTGACAGCTTTACTTATGTAATTTGTGATAATGGTACACCGCTACCTTCACAATGTGATACAGCAGTAGTTTATATAAATATTGTACCATGTCTTAATAATCCTGCAGCCGATTGCGATGGTGATGGAGTTACTAATGGTACTGAAATAGCAAATGGTACCAATCCATCCGATCCATGTTCTTACTTAGCATCGAGTGTAACGCTTACGCCAAGCTTAAATTGGTTAGGTTTGGATTGCGATGGTGATGGTGTTACAAACGGTACCGAAATTTCAGATAATACAGATCCTCAAGATCCTTGTGATTATACTACGGCAAGTCAAACATTGGCAACTTCTGCTGCCTGGGGTATTTTGGATTGTGACGGTGACGGGGTGACAAATAGTACAGAGGTCAACAATGGTACTAATCCACAAGACCCATGTAATTATTTCCCTGCTAACATAACGCTTGTTCCAACTTCAGCTTGGACATCGGTTGACTGCGATGGAGACGGTGTGATAAATGGAACTGAGGTTACCGATGGTACCGACCCATTAGATCCGTGTGATTTTGTACTTACAAGCGCTACAGTAGCAACATCAACAACTTGGAATAATACAGATTGTGATGGTGATGGTGTTATTAACTCTACCGAAGTATCCGATTCTACAAATCCGCTCGATCCTTGTGAATTTGTGTTAACATCGATTACATTAACTGCAGACACGGCATGGACTAATGCCGATTGCGATGGTGATGGCGTAACAAATGGCTCAGAACTGAGTGAAGGAACTAACCCGCTTGATCCATGTAGTTTCGATCTTACTTCTGCTACCCTTAGTCCAGATTCTACATGGTTGAATACAGATTGCGATGGTGACGGAGTTATCAACGGAACTGAGGTATCAGATAGCACTAACCCATCTGATCCATGCAGCTATGATACTTTAAGTGTCACTTTGATCACAGGTTCAGCATGGAATAATGCCGATTGTGATGGCGATGGCGTTTTAAATGCAACAGAGGTTTCTGATTCTACCAATCCGCTCGATCCTTGCGATTTTGTCCTTGCAAGTATGACGCTTAATCCAAGTAGTAGCTTCAATGCAGCTGATTGCGATGGAGACGGTGTTAGCAATGGAGATGAAATAGCTGGAGGTACAGATCCGCTCGACCCATGTTCTTATGAAGTAGTTGCCGTTACTATCACTCAGGGTGGTGATTGGTTAGGAGTTGACTGCGACGGTGACGGCGTAATCAATGGGGTAGAGGTTGCCGATAGCACAAATCCATTAGACCCATGTAGTTTCATTTTGGCAAGTCAGTCTGTCACGCCAACTCCTGCCTGGAACGATTTGGATTGTGATAATGACGGATTTACAAACGGCATAGAAATTACTCAGGGTTCTAATCCTCAGGATTCCTGCGATCCAAAAACATGTAACCTAATCATACCAGAAGGTTTCTCACCAAATGGCGACGGAGTAAACGATGTCTTTGAAATTGTTGGTATCGATGGATATCCGGGCAACGAAATTAAGATCTACAACAGATGGGGTAACTTGGTTTTTGAAGCTAAACCTTATGCCAATACCTGGGATGGTACTTCAAACTTCGGATTGAGAATTGGCGGAGATGAATTGCCATCAGGCGTTTACTTCTACATACTCGATCTGGGAGACGGAACAAAACCGATCAGAGGTTATGTACATTTAAAAAGAGAAGATTAATCCTTAACGAAATAATAAATATAAGATAATGAAAATGTCAAGATATATTTTGCTAATGCTTTCGGCAGCCTTAATGGCTGTCGAGGCTTCAGCCCAGCAGGATGCAATGTTTACGCATTATATGTACAATACGCTTGTTGTTAATCCTGCTTATGCTGGTAGTCGAGATGCATTGACGGTTACTGCTTTGCATCGTTCTCAGTGGGTAGGGTTTCCCGGAGCTCCAATGACTCAGACCTTGACTGCGCACACGCCTTTTAAAAAGGAAAACATTGGACTAGGCATGTCGATAATGAACGATAATATTGGTAAAATCAATAATTCATCAATTTATTTCGATTTTGCTTACAGAATCCGTCTGGATAAAAAATCTATGTTATCGCTTGGGTTGAAAGGTGGAATTAATGTTTTTAGAGCCAAATTCGATGATTTAACTACCATTCAGATCAATGATCAAAGTTTTCAAACAGCAGGTGCCGCGGTTGCACCCAATTTTGGTTTTGGTGCTTATTACACTCGAGACAGGTTCTATGCAGGTATATCAACTCCAAGATTATTGGAGAATAATTTCAGACAAGGTGGATCATCTGTAATTGCGCTGAAAGAACAACGTCATTACTTTATTATAGCAGGATATCAGTTCAAACTTTCAAATACTTTGGAATTAAAACCAACTAGCTTTGTAAAAATGACCTTAGGAGCCCCTATTGAAGCCGACCTTAGCGCCTCTTTAATCTGGAAAAAAATGCTGCATATAGGTGCAATGTTCAGGACTGGAGATGCATTTGGTGTACTTGCCGGGTACAATATTACCAATCAGCTATTCCTTTCTTATTCATTCGATTGGTCTTATGCATTACAGACTGTTCGTTATCATGGCGGTAGCCACGAGATTATGCTTCGTTACGATTTTATTTTCACACCAAGCCACAAAGCTGTTTCACCTCGATACTTTTAATATTGTTGTGAAATTTCTATAAAGATAAAAATGTGTCAGATATGAATAAGAGATATAAAGTTTTGCTTCTAATCATTTTGGTTTTCAGTGTAATTGCTGAAGCCCAAAAATCAAAAAAGGAATTAAAAGGAGATAAATATTTTAACAGATTAGCTTACAGCAATGCAGTGCCATTCTACGAAGATACAGATAAGCTTACTGATGAGGGATTGAGAAACTTAGCAATCTGTCATCTGAAAGTCAGAAATTTTGGTGCAGCTGAAAAAGAGTACGCCCAATTTATGGCGTTGGAAAAGTATAGCGATGAGGATATGTACAATTATGCATCTGTTCTTGAAGCCAATGCAAAATATGATTCTGCAGAAATCTGGATGCAGCGCTTTGCAGAAAAAAATCCAAATGACAGTCGTTCGAAAGATTTTGTAAGCAATGGTAAGAATGTACTTAACCTACTCAAGGATGAAGGTAGATACAAAATTTCCAATGCGTCTGTAAATTCAGAAAATCAGGATTTCGGACCTGCATATTGGAATGAAAAACTTGTTTTTGCATCAAATTCAAGAGAAATTGGCCCAGTCAAAAAAAGCTATAGTTGGAATGGCAAACCTTACCTCGATATCTACGTTGCCGACATTTCTGCTGATGGAAGTTTGAAAGATGCACATAGTGTGAACCGTTACCATAAAAATAATCTCAACAGAGATATGCACGAAGGGCCTGGCTGTTTTGCAAAAAAAGGTACTTTTATGGCTTTTACAAGGAATAACTATGTTGAAAGATCGGAACAAGGCATTCATAAACTTGAAATTTACTTTGCTGAATTGAAAAATGGTGCCTGGCAAAATGAAATTGCTTTCAAACTGAATAGCAGTGAGCATTCGGTAGGTCATCCATGGCTGAGTGAAGATGGAAATACTATGTATTTTGCCAGTGATATGCCTGGCGGTTTTGGTGGTACAGATATCTATAAAATAGAAAGAACAGCTGGAGGTGAATGGGGTGAAGCTGTAAATCTTGGTGAAAAAATCAATACAGTAGGTGACGAAATGTTTCCATTTTATCAGGAGAAACAGGGACTTTTTATGTTTGCTTCGAATGCGCATACCGGACTTGGCGGTCTAGATCTTTTCCTGGTTTATGCCCCAAAACACAAAATGGGTAAGCTAATGAATATGGGCGCGCCATTAAATTCAAGCTTTGACGATTTTGCTGTAATTGCAGATCCTGAAATGAAAAAAGGATTTTTCTCCTCAAATCGTGAAGGTGGTAAGGGCGATGATGATATTTACATGGTTGAATTCCTCAAACCATTTATATTTACCAAAACAGTTGAAGGTATTGCTTATAATAAAGACACCGTAATTACAGATGGAGCTATTATTACCCTATACGATGAGGCTGGTAATAAAATAGCTGAAACAGTTGCAGATGCCAACGGTAAGTACAGTTTCGAAATAGAGAATCTCGATGTCTCGTATTATATCGAATCAAAAAAGGACGAGTTTGAACCAGGGAAAACTGAAAAAATTGATATTTCAGGTCCTGAACAGGTCATTAAGGCTGATGTAAAAATGGAGAGAAAGCCTGTTTTTGGATTGCTTTGTACTATTAAAGAAAAAGATAGTTCCAAACCTGTTTCCGGAGCGAAAATCAAAATTGTTGATAAAGACAAAGGAACTGTTGTTGAATTGACTAGTACAGACAAAGGCGAAATTGCCAAATTACTAGAAGGTTACAAGGTTAATTCAAAAACAAATCTTGAGATTGTTGTAGAGAAAGAAGGATACACTTCAAAAACTGTCCCTTTTGAGCAACTACTTGATAGAAGCGGAACCTATAAAATTGACATAGTTTTAGAGCCTACTCAAAAACTTGAGGTTGGCGAAGATTTGGCCGATTTGTTTAAAATCAATCCTATCTATTTCGATTTTGACAAATTTAACATCCGTAAGGATGCTGCAATTGAATTGGATAAAATTGTTGAAATTATGAACAAATATCCTAATCTGGTGATAGAATTGGGTTCTCATACCGATTGCAGAGGTGGGGCCGCATACAACCAAAGTCTTTCCGACAGTCGTGCGAAATCATCTGCGGCCTATATTGCATCGAGAATAACAAACCCTGACAGAATCTATGGTATCGGATATGGCGAGTCTAAACTTACTAATGGTTGTGCTTGCGAAGGTGCAAAAATTGCAAAATGCAGTGATGCTGAGCATCAGATGAACCGTAGAACTGAATTTATTATTGTCGGTAAAGACGGATTAGACAATATCGACAAAGAAAAACTGGAACTGATTAAGAAAAATGCCAATTTTACCAGCGGTTCTACCACTTTGAGTTCTGTCGAAACCGGAAAACCTTTGGTTTGGACCAACAAGGAATTTATTGCTAAAATATCAAAATCAGAGACGGGCAAACAGGAAAAAATTCTGATTGTAGGTTCTTTTAAAAAACAAACGCTTGCAGACCAGACTACTAAAGCCCTGGAAAAGAGTGGTTTTAAAACGTATCAGGAAAATTCCAAGCTGGACTTTATAAGAGTTGGAGCCTATGTTTACGTTTCGAATAATGAAGAATCAGAATTGGTAAAAAAAGAATTTGTCAAAAACTTTCCGCCTGATGTATGGTATCTTATTGTAAAGTAATTGAATTTTCCTGATTCATTATTAAAAAAAAACGGCAGCGAACTATGGTGTTTGCTGCCGTTTTTGTTTCTGAGTGGAGGTTGTTTATAGCTGATCCATTTGTGCATCGCGGGTAATTTTACGCACCATACCCAAAAGAATACGACCCTTGCCACCAACTTCTACAAAATGATTG
>JBIPOO010000203.1:0-7070 GCA_044379045.1 Saprospira sp. | reverse complement strand
TTCTACCGGTCAATTATTGATTACTGATATATTTAAAGATAGTTTTATAAAACTTGATAATTTTCCAAAAGGATTGTATTTTATTAAAATTAGAAATGAGATTCACAAAATAATAAAACATTGATTCCTGCATAATATAGGGGAAAATTCACAGATTTGCATCTGAATTAAAACTATATTTTTAATAGCCCATTAAAATTAGAAACATTGAAAAAGGGAAAATTAGAGGACGGAACAGAACTTTATTGCCTTACCAAGACTGAAGCGATTGTTTTAGACAGTCATGTTGATGGTTATTTTCAGCATGGAGTAAGTATAAAAGACGGCGATACCGTAATGGACGTAGGTGCTAATATCGGCATTTTTGGAATCAGGGCCTGCCAACGATATCCAAACGTAAAGGTGTATGCCTTTGAACCAATACCCGATATTTTTGAAGTATTGAACACAAATGCTAAGAAATTTGGCAAAGACCGTTTTTTCCCTTTACAATTTGGCGTTTCTGAAGAGGAAGGGTCAGCTACTTTTACCTACTTTCCACGTAGCCCGGCACTTTCAACTGCTCATGGAGAAATGTGGCAAGAAGATCCTGAAATGTTTGTTAATGCAGTAAAAGGGAGTTTGGATGATGCGCCAAAAGGCTACCGTTGGGCTCGTTTCCTACCCCGCTTTGCAGTGCGTATGCTGGCGAATTATTTGCGTGGTGGAGCCAAGAAATTTGAGTGCAAACTGATTCCAATTTCTAAAGTCATCAGGGATTATAACATTGAAAGAATAGATTTGCTCAAAATAGACTGCGAAGGTGCCGAGATTTTAGCACTCAAGAGTATTGCAGCTGAAGATTGGGATAAAATTCAGCAAGTCGTAGTTGAGGTGCACGACAGCGAAGGACGTAAGGAATTTGCACTCAATCTACTCAAAGAAAAAGGTTTCACCAAGATCAATACCGAGCGCGAAAAGGCCTTGGAAAATACCAATCTGATAAATCTTTATGCGGTAAGGTGATAGAAATTACAGATCAAAATATCAAATATAGGAATTAAAGCCCTAACTCAACCAAATTTAAAAATCGTCACAGTTTCATGAACTGCGACGATTTTTAATTTAAACTCAAGAAAAAATACAAATTTTTTAAAACCAATCACCACCACGACATACTTTGACATAGCCGAGCAGTACCTTTGACTGAAGAAGTCTGATAATAATAAATGTGAAGTTAACACAAAGGAACAGGTTGAATCTAATAAAAATCAAAAATATCGAATCCTACCTAAATAACTTACAAGCTTAAAATTATCACAACAACTACGCGCCCTTTTCAAAAAATTATGTGCATTTCTAAATAAAACAAACAAATAAGTATGACTTCATTAGCAATAAATGGTGATAGTATAAACATCAACAATACTGAGCAAAAAATACAAAATTCGCTTTTCTACAATTTGATAGTATCAAAAAACAGTAAAGTAAATATTTTTTCAGAACTCAAAAGAGTTCAAAATGATATACATATTCTCGAAGGATTTGTAACACTTTCAGAAAGCTTGGATAAGGTAATTCAGATAATCCGTTCATCTGATAATGAAGTTAAAAGCATTGAGAAGTTAACGAATGAATTTAGCATCAACGAAGTTCAGGCTCTAAGTTTTTTGAATACAGAAATGGATGAAATTATTACTACAGACTACATAACTACTTTGAATGTTTTAAAACAATATTTGAGTTTTTTACAAAAGCTGGAAAACTAAAACAACTATCGTCTGTACCAATTCCGATCTCAGTTTTTCGAAATTAAAACCTAAATATTTAAAATCCCCACCCAAACGTCAGCACCCTGTCGTGCTCAATGTATATACTGTGATATGAATCGTTGATTTTTTAAATAATAAAAGGGACTCTTCATTATTTTGAAAAGTCCCTTTTGTGTTTTATGATGCTATCTTACTTCGTTTTGAAAAATACCATCTGGTTTTGTGAACCTGTTTTCCAGTGATAACCAAGTGAGAAAGGCAGCGCACCTTCATAGTTGACCTTTTTTACATAGTCAGCATCGAGATCCTTTTGGAAAAGATTTGATGAGAAGTCTTTAATTGGCACTTTGTATTCACCGTAAAGTTTAATTTTCCAGTCAGTATTTTTGATAAGGCGGTAAGGAATTCCGGTATCGTCCTGGAAAATAATGGTTGATTTACCCAACACAATATTTCTTACCTCGGAGAATAGATCGTAGTGGAGCAGGTAAGAGGCCGACTTGATGAAGCTGGTAGTTTTTCCCTGCGGTACATTTTTTTCCAAAAACTTTTTAGCTGATGCATTCTTTGCAAAGGCATCGTTGGCCACATCG
Organism: Saprospira sp.; assembly: GCA_044379045.1. Lineage (GTDB taxonomy): Bacteria > Bacteroidota > Bacteroidia > Chitinophagales > Saprospiraceae > Saprospira. The sequence continues at coordinate 4,726 of JBIPOO010000203.1, read as the reverse complement.
CAAGAAAGGTATCTGAGTGTTTTCTTCTGTCCGTTTTTCAAGATTTCGATATAAACACCTTTTGCTTTTCTGATGTTTTTGGAAGTGTCGGCAACAAAAACCATTTCGCCAAGGCTATCAACATTGAAATATCTGAGCGAACTAATATCGTAGCCCGATTTGGCGGCACCCCAAACAATCAATGGTAACATACCGTCAACTTTTCTTCTACCGATATCCTCATTCATGTTTTTGGTAATGAAATAGCTGTTTGAATAGATATTTCTCAAAACGTTATCGAGATTGCTCAGGTAGGCCAGAATTTCTTCCTCTTTGTAATTTTGGAAATCGGGCAGTGAGCCAACTGGTTCCAAAGCAAACATAAGGTATTCGCTGGCATTTGGATATAGGAAATTGGCGTGTAGAAAATCGCCGCCGGCAAAGGGGTAAAAACAGAAATTGTTATCAGACAACTTTTCTTTTGTTAAAATATCTTTGCTCCAAGCTGTAATTTTTGACAAACGCGATTCCTCAATTTTTTTGAACTTCAGATTCACACTATCGTAAAGCGCAACAAAGGCTTTGCGGTTTTTAACTTCCTTGAATTTAGGTAATGAATCTAGTCCGGCAATCAGTCGGGCGATTTCATTATATTTGCTGTGAATAGTATCTTTCGAAACATTCTTGGTACTGTCATTTTCTGTGACTTCATTTTTTTTGTCTGTAGCTGCCTTATTATCATTCTGACAGGAAATGATGAAAACGGATAAAATTCCGGCAAATAAAAAGCTTGAAAATTGTTTGATACTCATTTTGTTAATTAATCAATTGGTCTTGTAATATAATAAACTCCTTTTAAATCGTATTCGCCATAAACTCCAGATCTTGCCAGATTTTGTCCGACATGCCCCAATGTAATGGCAATTCTTTTATCGAAATCTTTCCAGCAGACAAAGATAGCACTATGTTCAATTCCGTGGTAGGAATAATTTACATGATATAGCCAATCGCCTGGTTGAATTTGTTTAGGATCGGCATATGGTCCTGCCAGTTTACTCTTGAAGATAGTAGCACGTTTATTATAGGGGAAACCCGACTTTTTATAAACTTCATCCACAAAATTCCAGCAAGATCCTTGTACAATATGTTTTGTAAATACCGACATCATAAATCCCATATCCACAATTTTCTGTCCCGAAAAAGATGTTTGATATCCTTGTGAATTGTTACTGAAACAACTGCACTCCTTCAAAATTTTCAGGTTTTGAACCATGGTGCTATCGGGACAAAAGTAATAGGGGACCAAAATGACACCTTCACTTGTATCGGCTGAACCTGATTTTACAGCATTTTGAGCAGATATTGATATTGCGCTAGTCAAAACTAAAGATAAAATAATGAAGAGGGTTTTCATAGGCAGCGGTTTTAGATATCGAGTTTCACAATAGTAAAAATTTTCAGCAGATAAATCTGTTCGAATTATTAATAAAATCGATTATAAATAGCTTTTTAAAAACGACGCAAATATAAGTTTATTTTTGTGTAAATCAATATAATAATGGCATTCGGGCATATTAACTGAAAATTGTATCAAACTATATTCTTTATTCCTCCAATATAAATGGCTTTGAATTATTATTATTTTTCTGTTCACCCATAAATTCGGAGCGAAGTTCATCGGAGAATTTTTGCGCATAAAAGCTGAGGCTATCGAGCATAAAAGCAATTTCTTCTCTGTTCATATCCTCAATAAAAAAGGTTGAACTAATATAAGCCACTTCTGTGCCATTAGCTTCTTTGGCAATACTGAAAGCCTCGGTAATCAGTTGATGAGAAGTTGCAAGCAGCAACTGATACAATTTTTGTTTTTGTATCTCGTCCTGTGGCACTACAACTACAGGCGATACCATTACCACTGTATCTTTTTCCACTCCTTTGTGCGTGCGCGACTTACGCAGCATGAGTACTACTTGTGCTTGTCCGCGATGCAGATGCCATTTGTTCGGATTTTCGGTACGGCATACAGCAGGGTCAACACCAAGACTACTGATGGCAGTTTCTACAAGGCTAATATATTCACTTAGTTTTTCCATACTTTTTCTCTCTAATAATTTTTTCCGTTTCAGGGCTAGCAGCTAACGGCATAAGGCCAACAGCTTAGAGCCTTCCAATCACAATCTATCTCCGTTTCACGGCCTCAATCTTCTACCTATTAATCTATTATTTTTATCAATTGATCAATGTATTCAAAACACCTGCCAGCGGGCCAAATCACATCTACCTCATTTTTATCAAGTTTGTGAGGTGGTACAGCCACAATGCCTATCCCAATCCCTCTTCCCCAGCTATCAAAATCATTGATTTTCCATGTTTTATCGTTCTTTTTAACTTTATCGCCAGGTTTTAATTCAATGTTCATTCTTGATTTTATGCTAACATGTTTAAGAATTCTTCCTCGCTCAAAACTGGAATGCCTAATTTTTGTGCCTTTTCAAGTTTCGACCCTGCTTTTTCACCTGCTACCAGATAATTAAGATTTTTACTCACGGCCCTTAGATTCTTGCCACCATTTTCTTCGACAATGGCTTCTGCTTCATCGCGGCTCATTTTAGATAAAGTTCCAGTAAACAAAAAGGTTTTCCCACCAAGAGCTCCTGTACCTGCAGCCTTCGGAAGTTCCGATTCAAGTCTTCTGGTATTCACACCCAAAGCGCAGAGTTCCTCAATCAGGGACAGTGTATCGGGCAGTTCGAAGGTATCAAAAACCGCCTGAGCTACCTTAGGACCAATTTCACGTAAGCTCATCAGCTGTTCGAGCGACCAATTTTTCAGTTCACTCATATCTTCGACAGCCGCTGCAAAAATTTTCGAGTTGGTTTCGCCCACAAAACGGATACCGAATGCATAAATGAGTCGGTAAAGCGGATTTGATTTGGAACTTTCAACCGCAAGTTTCAATTTATCTACTGATTTTTTTCCAAAACCTTCAAATTTCTCAATCCTATCGTAATCAAGTCGGTAAATGTCGGCAATATTTTTAAGCATCCCTTCCTGATAAAATTTATCAATGTATGCCGGACCAAAACCATCGATATTCATAGCATCTTTCGAGACAAAATGCTTGAGCCTTTCGAGTAATTGGGCCTCGCAAAGTGGGCTCACACAGCGCCAGACAGCTTCCGATTCTGGTCTTTCCAATTCGGATGAGCAGACAGGACAAATTTTTGGAAAGTCAATTGCAGTTTCTGTTCCATCGCGCAATTCAGCCATCGATTTTACAATGTAAGGAATCACATCGCCGGCCCTCTCAACCAAAACTGTGTCGCCAATACGGATGTCTTTTTCCTTTATAAGATCTTCATTGTGAAGTGAAACCGATGAAATTGTTACCCCTGCTAATTCAACAGGCTCTAGTTTGGCAACAGGCGTAACAGCACCAGTGCGGCCAACCTGAAATTCAACATTCAATAATTTTGTAGTAGCCTGTTTTGCTGCAAATTTGTAGGCAATCGCCCAACGCGGATGATGAGCAGTGTAGCCTAATTTATCCTGAAGACCCAGCTTGTTCAGTTTTACCACCATGCCGTCGATCTCGAAACCGTAGGCATCTCTGGCGTTTTGCCAACGGTCGCAAAAATTGGAAACCTGGTCAATATTTGAACAGACCTCCATTTCAGCAGCAAGCTTTGGAACTTTGAACCCCAATGCTTCGAGCATTCGGATAAGGTCATTATGTGTTTCGAAATTGCTCAAAACAGCGTTGCCATTTTCATCAGCAGCAAAACCAACCTGATAAATAAAAGCATCGAGTGCTCTTTCCTTTACCTGTTTGGAATCTTTTACTCGGAGCCCCCCTGTAGCTGCATTTCGGGGATTTGCAAAGAGCTGTTCACCGTTTTTTGCTCTTTCGATGTTGACTTTCTGAAACAAATCTTTCCGTATGATAGCCTCCCCGCGCAGTTCAACCTTTTTGATGCCGTATTTCGAAAAAGCAGCTATGAGTGGAATGGATGAAATTGCTTTGATATTGGCAGTAATTTCATCGCCCATCACGCCATTTCCACGGGTTGCGCCACGAAGCAGGCGGTCGTTTTCATACAACAAAACGATTGTACCCCCATCAAATTTTGGCTCAACACAGTATTCCAACTCAATACTATCTGAAATGCCCAGATTCTTTTTAATTCTTTTATCAAAATCGAAAAGGTCATCGCGGTTATACGAGTTTTCGAGCGAGAGGGTAGGCGTGAGGTGTTCTACAGTAGGAAAATCTTCTGTCAAATCGGCCGAAACACGCTGCGTGGGCGAATCGGAGCTGATAAGTGTAGGATAGGCAGTTTCTATGTCTTTCAGCATCTGAAAAAGACAATCGTATTCATAGTCACTCACAACGGGCTGATCGAGCACGTAATAACGCCATTCGTGGTAAACTATGAGTTCCCTTAGTTGCTCGGCCTGAGCGGCAGCAATCGACTTTTCAGCCGATACGCCATCCTGAAGCAGTTTTTTTGAATGGTCGAAAAGTTCTTTCTGTTGCGCTGGGCTATATAGCATTACTTGATACTTTTTTCTTTAAGCGGTTAATTGGATGGAGTCGACCCAAAAACTTTTTCAACAGAAGCGGGACATTTTTTAAAAACCATTTCCTGAATGTCTTCGATAAATGCTTCGCGCTGTTTGTCGGTCATGCGTTTGCCGTATTTTTTGAATTCCTTTCCATAACAGTCATTTAATCCAGAGGCATATT
>JBIPOO010000204.1:0-7070 GCA_044379045.1 Saprospira sp. | reverse complement strand
AACAGGCAGATTCGAATCAGTTGATTTCTGAGGAAGAACTGGATCGTGAAATCGAAAAATGGTCAAAATAGTTTGGACTCGGCAATCTGCTGATGAATTGAAAGATATTTTCGATTACATCGCAAAGGATTCCAGAAGATAAGCCGAAAACCAAGTAAAACGAATTAAGGAAAAAACGCAGGTTTTAAAAACACAACCTGAATCGGGAAGGATAGTTCCGGAATTGGAAATCGAGCAAATCCGAGAATTAATTGAAGGCACTTACAGAATAGTGTATAGGTTAATCGAAAAGAATCGTGTTGAGATTGCTGATTTTTGAGAAAAATCATGATAAAATAGATGTTCTTATAATTCCCGAGTAGACAAAGTAAACCTTATTTCGTGTTTTTAAAGCCTATCCAAACAAAAAATATAATGAATTAATAAATTGCACTATCTCGTCGTGCCGCGAATTTAGATTGTAAGAAAGCCGGTCTTCAGGAGAATACTGTATTTCATAAATTCTTTGACCGGTAAATCGTATATATCTTTAGTGGAACCCGATACTCCGCTGAAACGGGGAAAAACGCGGAATGGACTTATATTATTTACCTTCTTCAGGCGTTTGAAAAAAATCTTCTCAAGATAATCGCCCGAATGATCGTTCACTTCTGTGTACGCGCAGTGCAAATAGTTAGTGTAAAAATCAACAGTGCATTTGAACAAACGGGTGTCTACAATCTCTTTATTTCGTTGAGCCCTTATAAACAGCACATCGTCCCTTTCATGTCGTTTAACAATGTGCTTTAGATTTTTAACCTGTATCCTTCCTGTAAGTTTATAAAAGGCCACCTGATCATTTAACCATTTGCTGTGGCGTAAGGCATAATCGATAATCTCCCCTTCGCCATAACCCTTGCCCTGTTTTTCAATACAGGATTTATTTCCTTCAAAGCGGAGAATTTCCAGTTCGATTCCGTACTTTTCTGCCGCAATTTGCCAGGACATGTAATCGACCTGATAGAAGGTGTTTTCACAAAATATAATTTTCCCGAAAAGATTTAGCTTCAAAATGGCCATCAGGTTCGCGTCATATTGCTTCCAGCGCAAAGCGGGGTCCTTAAGCACCGTAAAAGGCGTATTAGATACAGCAGGGTCTATGCTAGCAGTAAGAAGTAATATGTGGTTATTTGACTCCATTCTGCAATCCCAATTTATTTTTGATTAGTAAGAGCATCGGACGCAGAAAATCAGACTCCTTCATCAGGATAAGGGCAGCGGTATAAGTTAAGGCACCTACAGCAATTAGTAGTAACGTGATCATATTATTATATTCATATTCATAAACATAGCACCGCAGGAGCCAGACTACAAGCGACATGAGAAGTGTTGCCAAAAGATAAATGGATGACTTTTTTGTGTTCAATTCCCTCAGATAGGCCCTGGTGTGATAAAGTAGCAACAGAAGAATCACAGACTCTGCAAGTACTGCACTTAGTGCTGCTCCATTAGCGCCAAAAATAGGAATTAGGAAAACATTAACCATAGCACTAGATATTGCTCCGGCGACTATTGCATATAAAAAATACTTTTCTTTTTTTAAAGGATAAAGTATCTGAAGTCCCAACAAATTGTTAATACTCGCAAGGATGATTATCCAACTTAAACACTGCAGTACAGGATAACCATGATGGAAATCGATACCTGCAAACATAATCATTATTGGCTCCGCAAGAAGAATTAGTCCAGCAATGCCTGGTAAAGACACAAACAAAATAAACCTAAAGCCAAGTTCGAAGAGTCTAATGAATTCATGCTGATTATTATTTTTTACATGTAGCGACGCTCTTGGCAAAAGCACCGTTGTAAGCGCAAGTACAACGGAAATCAGAACACGCGTTATTTTTACGGATGCAGCATAAAACCCTACTTGTATATCCGTGGATAAATTACCGAGCATAATAATATCTAAGCTTAGATAAATGCTTCCTGCCATTGCCATAGATGATGTTACCAGAATCAATCGGACATGCTGCTTAAAAGCTTCCTTAAGAAAAGAAAAGCGGAATGCTTGCAAAAAAACCTTACCATGGAGGCGAAGAATATACGAAAAATTAAACAGCGAATTTCCACCAGTGCCCAATACCAATAGAAATGCATAAATGCTAATATCGTTTGGGCTCTTCACCATAAAATAAATTAGGAAAAGTGTTGTTGTTTTTACAATTAAATTCCGGACAGTAATGAATTTATAATTTTCCGAGCCTTGAAAAAACCATTCCATGTCAATAAGCGAAAAAAACAGTAGTGACATGAAAATAAAGATAAGTGTTAGCTCTTTTGCGACGACTCCGGTTAAAATGAAAATAATCAACGCCCCATACGAAGCAAGCATAAAAACAAGGTTTATGCTGAATATCTGAACGATCTTGATTTTCAGTTCTCCTATATCATGTCTATTTCTGGCAACTTCGCGGATGCCGTAAATAGGAATACCCATTGAGGCAAATAGTACAAAATAATTTACTAACGCTTCCGCATAATTAAGCTTTCCAATGCCTTCGGGCAATAATGTTCTAGATACATATGGAAATATTAGTATAGGAAATATAATTTTTATAACCGAATTTATAAGGTTGTAAACTAAATTTCTTTTAACGGAAGATGTTGTCAATGCTCCGATTTTATTTTCACAAATTTCACACCCACGAAAGTGTTTAAAATGCAAGGCGACGCACCTGCTTTTTTGAATTTATTATCCACACTGGCTTGTTTGTAATATTTAACCTCAGACACGCTGACATAGCGTTATTTTTTGCATTTTTGTTGTGGTATGTGACCAATTACACATTTCCTTCCAATGTCACTATCTTCGCCGCTCATAAGCATTATCACGGTTGTTTACAATGGAGAAAAATCTCTTGAAAAAGCCATTCTTTCGGTTGCGGGACAATCATATCCCAATGTAGAGTACATTGTTGTGGATGGGGGGTCTGATGATGGGAGCTGCGAAATTATACGAAAACATGAAAAATTAATTTTCAAATGGGTTTCTGAAAAAGATAATGGAATTGCAGATGCGATGAACAAGGGTATTCAAATGGCATCAGGAGAACTAGTAGGTTTTTTAAATGCCGATGATTGGCTTGAATTAGATGCTCTTGAAAAGATTGCCGCCGGCTATGAAGATAATACTGTGATATACGGAGATGTTCGTTTCTGGAATAAGACTGCTCCGGCAAGAATGACAAAAAGCAACCATCTTAAGTTGAGACAAGGTATGACCATTGCGCATCCCGCAGCATTCGTTCCTTTAGCAATTTACAAAAAACACGGCATTTTCAACACAGATTTCAGGGTGGCATTCGACTATGAATTTATCCTTCGAATTTACATGGAGGGTGTTTTATTTAAAAACATTCACGCTATACTTGTGAATATGTCACTTGGCGGGTTAAGTGATAGAAATTGGCTTCAAGCCATACGGGAAGAACTGAAGGCAAAAAGCCGTTATTTTAGCAAAGTGATAAATGTCTTCTATTTTTTAAAACAATTTGTGTATCTTCTCACAGAAAAGATACTGCGCTAACTGCCTATCTATCAATATCTATAAACATATATTTGATTGGTATCACCAATCACGCAGACCAGCGGAAAATCCAACGTTTTTTTTAAACGGATTTACGACATTTATTTTATTTACTGCGCTATTCGGTTTTGCCCAAGTCACCTATAACTATTACCCGGCACTTTCCTGGCTAATTATTGTTTCAGCTACCCTAATCTATGCTATTCTTCTTTTGAAAGGAAAGAACGATGATCTTTTTGTGTTTTTGTTTTTCACATCCCTAGTCAGAATTGTAGTCCCTTATAACTTCCGCGAAATTTCATTGATTCTGCCGATTTTCACAGGAACGATAATTCTATTTAAAAACCTGTGCGGACTAAATGAGACCCCTAAATTGAGCCTTAATGGCTTTCCTGCCATTTTGGTTTTGTTTTTTTTATGGGTTAGTTTTCAGTTGTTTCATAACATACCGCTACCATGCTTTACAAGACCGAACTGCGGTAACACCGGCTTACTTGGACGCTGGAGCCTGTTTTCCAATATATTACTATTTCTAATGCTGTTTTCCTGCTTCAGAGCATCGAACCTACATTACATACTCTCCAAAATGCGGCAGTTTTATGCCTGTGTTATTACCATTTCATTTCTAATGCTCCTTCTTCATATCAATAGCCTTCCCCTTTTCAACACCTTTACCTGGAGCGTGGTTGTTGAGAGCTCCACATCCCAAAAAATGATTATTGCCGGAACAGCAGCCATAATCTTGCTGATCTATGAAATATCCTCAGAGACAATCCGTTATAAAAATATTTTAATATCGGCAGTTTTGCTTATAATTATTATAATGTCAGGATCAAGAACAGCCTTCGTGTCTTTTTTCCTGACAGTATTCTTTACTTTCGCCATTCGCAAAAAATTACTTTTTAAGAGCATCGGTTTGATGATACTAATTACTTTCATTAGTATTGCTCTATTCCTCTCACCAATCATTTTATACGTTCCGGCCAAGTACCAGAGATTAGTTATAATTTTCCCATCAGAATTCTATACAGGAAAACTTTACGAACTGAAAGCAAGTTCTGCCGCGAACAGCAGCAGTTTCCGTTACAATATGTGGAAGAAGGCCTCAAAGGCCATTCTTAAAAAACCACTATTGGGAAATGGCCTCGGTATCCCCATAGGGAACTATGATCTTAAAGCAGAGGGACTTGGTGCGTATAGATGGATAGATTCAAGTACTCTGGTTGAAGATTTTATGGCAGCGGGAAATCTTCACAATACCTTTATTTCTATTGCTTACACCTTCGGTATACCTGCAGCTTTCTTCTTTCTTTTCTTTCTTATAAATCTTCTAATGCGAATCTACAAAATGTCGCAGCTTACAGACGATGAAAACAAACCGTTTTTTGTAATTCTAACGGTAATCATTCTGAACTTTATCATACAAGCATTTATCAGTGATATTCACAATAGTCAGGAGTTTTATGCATTGGCTGTACTTGCCTTGAAATCGGTTCTGGCTTTTGATGATCATCAAAAACATGAACAAACCTCTTCATGACGTTTACAGTATGACTCATCCGTTTATTTCTATCATAATTCCTACATACAATCGTGAAATTTGCTTGGTTGAAACGGTTCGCTCGCTGCTGAAACAAAATTACGCTGCTTTTGAAATAGTTATAATTGATCAAAGCGAAATTATATCAGAAGCCAAGAAAAAGCTCATTGGAGAAGCAGGAATCCGCCTGCGCTTTTATCATATTAAGGAACGTGGCCGATCACTAGCCAAGAATTACGGGATACTTGTATCTAAAGGCGATATTGTGTTATTCTGCGACGATGATATTCTGTTAGAACCTCATTTTCTTCAAACACATGCTGCTATTTATGCAAAAGATCCTACTATCGCCGCTGCATCGTGCCGCGTTGTTGAAGAAGGCGATCCAAGCATTAATATTGCTGTGCCACTCAAGATTACCTGTTATGGCAAGCTAGTAAACAAGCCCTACTCCAAATGGTCAGGTTACGTAAGTTCCCTTAACGGCGGAAACATGTCATTCAAATATAAAGTACTTAAAGAAATCGGTTTTTTCGAAGAGGCTTTCGATGGTACCTCAATGGTAGAGGAGCCCGATATGGCTTATCGAATAATAAAACGCGGATACCGAATTTATTTTGATGCATCAACTACTGTGCAACACTTTCCACAGAAAAATGGTAATTTGGCGTACATGCGAAGCAAGCGAGATGAGTGGTTTTACTATTTCTTCTATAACCTCTTTTTGTTCTATACCAAGTATGGCCGAATGACTACTTTACCGTTTGTTTTTACATACTCTATTCTTGTATGCACTAAACATGTTGTGAAATACAAAATGTCAGTAACCTTTTACGCTCGAATGATGAATGGCGTTTTTAAAGGCATTAAGGAAGGTCTGAGACTTTATCGTCAACAAAAAATGAATCCGTATTTTTGTCCGTACCGTCAAGAAAAATATACCATAACAGAAATGAGCTGAATGACGAAACTGAAAAAACCATAGAGGCTTGCATCTTTTCTGTGCTCAATCAAACAGAAGCAGACTTCATACTTCATGTTTTTGATAATCAATCAACTGACAATACTCTTGAGGTGTTAAATAGGTTTAAGGATAAACGCCTCCATATTCATGCTCACTCCGAAAATATTGGTTTCTGTGGTGGTCATAATTTTGTGATCCGTTGCACACAAAGCCAATACGTACTTCTTGTAAATCCCGATATTATAATGCAAGTCGATTATGTAAGTAAGGCAATTTCTAAAATGGATCAATATCTCGGAGTTGGAACATTGTGCGGTTCTCTTCTACAAAATGAGGAGGGGCTAATTGACAGCGCGGGACTTAAGCTAAAACGCTCAGGAACCATGGAGCTAATGCATCATGCTGCGAACATTCAGACTGTAAATCTGAAAGAGTGCTATGTTTTCGGTTGCGACGGTGCTCTGCCACTTTACCGGCGAATTATGATAGAAGATATTTCTGTAAATAACATGTTTTTCGACGAACTGTTTTTTGCGCACAAAGAAGATTGGGATGTAAGTTGGCGAAGTGCCCTGTACGGATGGAAAACGCTCTTTGTACCTGAGTGCCGTGCGCTACATCCCCGATATTTTAAACCAGGGAACAGAAGTCTACGAAAAAATATACCGGCCAAAATAAAAGCTGATGCAGTTAAAAACCAGCTAATTCTTTTTCTCAAGAACTTAAGTGCAAGAGAATTTTTAAGGAATTTTTTTCACATCATGCCGAAGCAAATTATAATTTTCATTTATGTGCTGCTTTTTGAAAGAGACTCACTGACAGCCTACGCCTATATTTATAAGAAAAGAAAAAATATTATGGCCCAGCGACGCATCATACAGCAGAAAAGAAAAGTAAAAACACTTGTATAGACCATTGAAAACCGACTGCGTAAATATTTTATCCGTGCAAATTTCCTGCGGAAATCTGTCAGAAACCATGGATCGTTTTGAGCAAGC
>JBIPOO010000202.1:0-7077 GCA_044379045.1 Saprospira sp. | reverse complement strand
ATTATGCAGATCAGGGTAAATCCCTTGCAGCTGAGTTCAAATCGTTACAGGCTACAATCAAAAAGAATCTGGCCGATCTTCAATCTGAAAAAGAAGATGTTGATATGGTTAATGCTATGATTGAAAAAGTACAGAAACATGAGGATATATTCGACGCAATGTCTGCCGAAGAACAAGAAAAGGTTCAGAAAATGCGCGATACCATCAATTCAAAAATTACTCCTGAATTGGAAAAAATGACTCAAGATGTGTTGAGATATCTGAAGGTAAGAGATAAGGTTTTAAACACTATGGATAAAACAAAAGAGGCAGCGTTAAAGAGTATTGAAGATATGAAATCGCGCATTGAAAAATTAAAAGCTGATATAGATAATTTAATAACCGAAAAATAACAAACATATGGGATTGTCAGAAGAAATAAACGAACTCCGCGAGGAATACAGAATCCGTAAAGCATACTTTGAAAAGGACGGTTTTTTAGATGCTAGTGAGTTGGCAGATCTGGATATGGTTGAAGCGGAAATAAAAAAACTGGAGCATGCTTATATGGATCAGGCTGCAAAAGCGCAAAAAGTTGAACCTAAAACAAGTGGTCCTAAAGTTAAATATGATTATGGACATGGTGAGGGTGATTCTAAGTATAAAACATCTGTTACAATATCTTCCGAGGAAATTAGTATTGAACAAGAAGAAGGAAGTGCAGGTGTTGGATTGAAGGTCACCAAAGATGAAGTTGAAATAAGTGGAAAAAAAGAACTTGCAGCGGGAGTTGAAGCTACTGTAAGTTTAAGCAACAAGAAATTGGCTGCAGGTGTTTCAAAGAAATGGGAACTGAAAGAAAAAAGTAAAAAAGTGCCGTTCCAGGCTGGGCCTGTACCATGTTATGTGAAATTTGGCATAGGCGGTGAATTGGTCTTAGGAGCAGATGGTGAGGCAAATTTCGAAACAGGAATTGGTAAGCTTGGTGTAAAAGCAGAAGGTAAACTGAGTGGTTTTGTTGAAATGGGTCTGAACGGAGGTATAGTAGAACTGGGTGGCAGGCTTACGATTATTCCTTCTCTTAAGGCAAGTGGATATCTTTGTTACGATAGCACAAAGGATGAAGTATTTCCAGATTTAAGCGGACTTGTTGGTAACATCAATGCAAAGGGAACCATTACACTATCGGCGGTTGAAGAGGTTGTAAACGCTCTCCAAGCAATTGGAGTGGAAAAGGAAACGCTTACTTTTACAATTATGGAATCAGGCGAATACAATCTGCTTAAAATTACCAGCCCCGGTTATGATAGAAATGGATTAAAAGGAGACTGGGATGTCTCTGAAGGATCTGATATTACAACTATTAAGAATAAAATCAGGGATGCCTATAATTTTATTGTTGAAAAATATGAATCAATTAAAGATAGTGCCGGGGCTGAATTTTTTGATATTGAAAATGTAACTATAGGTACGGTCGTTGATAAATCTTCCTATGCTGTCGGTCAAACAATCAGTGTAAAAGTAAATTTAAGTGCAGACAACGATGATCTAATAAATAATGACCAGCACGTTGCAGTATTCATTGTTGAACTAAGACACAAAAATTCGGGAAGTACAGTTCATGCAAGTTATCAGAGTGAAAAAATATACTTACCTGAGGAAGATAAAATATATTACAGAAAAGACTGTTCTTTACAAATACCTGGTACTATAGACAAAAGCTTAACTGCTGATGGGTGGTTTGTGAATGCAACTGTTAAATTGAATCAAAACTCCAAACAGGTATTTAGTGGTCATAGTGGAAATTTTACCATTCAATAATTTTTTAATATTATGAAAAAATTATTCTTGTCATCCTTATTCAGCTTTGTTGTATTTAGCTTTATTACAGCCCAATCGTCTGCAAACGACATTCCCACCTCAAAACTTCCAGTTGAGGTTAAAGTAGTGTTGGAGCAATATGTCAGCATTTTACGCAGCAGTGCCGATATTGATGAATGTGCCCTAAAGTTTCTCGAAGTAGCTGGTGGTGGCTTGGTAAATGAAAATTCAAGCGGGCTCCGTCAGGATATCAAACGCTTTTCACTTAAGAAGGATTTCGGCAATGTGAAATTCTATGCCGATCCCATCAAAATTACCCGGGTTAATCTAAGCAGCTCGAACGGAGATGGTTATGGCTGGTCCGCAATCAAAGGCAAGAAGTACAAAATTTGGATTGAAAAGGCCAATAAAGGTAATGGGATGCCTGCACCAATAACGATTCTTGTACCTGAGGGGCACGAAAGTATTAGGCTTCCAAAGGTAGTGAATATTGGTTCTTTGTAAATTTTAACACTTTAATTACATTTTATAATTTTTAATAGAAAATATTATGCCTGGAGATGAAATTTTGCAAATGGAGAATGAATTAAAAACCCTCAAAGTCAGATTACAAAACTATAAAAAACAGTCACTTAGTGCTGGCGATGATACGCCAAATGTAATGGATATCACCGAACAGGCCAAAGTACAAGCGTTTGAAATAATGATTGAAACGATGGAGCGTCAACTTAGCAATCTGAAGGCCTCATGGACCAATGGACCTGGCGGCGGAATAATGCATGAGGACACTTGGCAAAATGATTTTTAGTCTATAAAAACTTTCAAAAAAACAAAAAAGGAGTGAGCCTCTAAACGCTCACTCCTTTTCTATCTTGAGTCAATAGCTTACCTGCTCCGCAGTTTTATAATCGGTACAATAATTTCCTCCAGCGAAATACCGCCATGTTGGAAAGTGTTTGAATAATAGTTGTTGAAGTGGTTATAATTGTTCGGATAAAGGAAAAATTTATCACCTTTAGCAAAAATAAAAGTTGAACTTACATTTGGTCTGGGCAGTTTACCATCTTCGGGTTTTTTAAGATCGAACACATCTTTTTTGTCGTACTGAAGATTGCGGCCTACTTTGTAACGCAGGTTGGTAGTTGTTTCGCGGTCGCCCACTACTTTCGATGCCTCGTGAACACGGATACTTCCATGATCGGTACCTATAAAAAGCTGAATGTTTTTCTGCTCCGATAAAATTTTGAGCGCTTCCCAGATAGGAGAGTGCTCGAACCAGGAGACCGTTAGTGAGCGATATGCTTTTTCGTCGCCTGCCAGTTCTTTCAGAATTTCCATCTCGGTGCGGGCATGCGAAAGCATATCGATGAAATTGTACACAATGCAGAGCAGGTTATTGTGTGCATAATTCAGGATATTATCCACCATTGCCTTGCCATTTTCAGTGGTGGTCACTTTTATATAGTCGTACTTGATAGGTTTGCGGAAAACTCTTTTGATCTGATCTCCCAGGAAATCCCTTTCGTGCAGATTTTTACCGCCGCGTTCATTGTCATTATACCACATATCCGGATAACTCTTTTCAATATCAGAAGGCATCATACCTGCAAAAATCGCATTGCGGCTATATTGGGTAGTAGTAGGTAGAATAGCGTAAAAATATTCCTCTTCTTCTACTTTATAATAACGCGAAACAATTGGTTCAATCATTTTCCATTGATCGTATCGAAGGTTGTCCAATAGTAAAAAAACTGTCAGTCGATCGTCTTTAACGTCCGGGAAAACCATCGAGCGCAGCAAATCGTGCGACATCACCGGTGGATTGTTTTTATTATCAAGCCAGTCGAGGTAATTTTTGGTGATGAATTTCGAAAATTCAGAATTTGCAGTTTCCTTCTGTGTAGCTAGAATTTCCTGCATATTGGTAATCTTTGATTCGTCGAGTTGTAGCTCCCAATGAATAATTTTCTTATAAATAGCAGCCCATTGGGCAGCGTCCATACTGTTGTTGATCTCGTTGAGGATATGTCTGAATTCCTGCTGGTATTTCATCGACGTTTCTTCCTGCACCAGGCGTTTGCCGTCAACCAGTTTGCGCAGCGTGCTGAGTACCTGTAAAGGATTGACAGGTTTGATGAGGTAATCGCTTATTTTTGAGCCGATTGCTTGTTCCATGACGCCCTCTTCTTCGTTTTTGGTAATCATCACAACGGGTAGATGCGGCGCAATTTGCTTGATTTTATCCAGGGTGTCCAAGCCCGAAATGCCGGGCATACTTTCATCCAAAAAAACAACATCTATTTTTCCGGGATTCCCCTCAATTTCGTCCAGTGCATCGTGCCCATTGCTCACAGTTATTACCTCATAGCCTTTGTTTTCGAGAAACATAATTTGCGGCTTTAGGATCGATATTTCATCATCTGCCCATAAAATTACTACCTTTTCCATTTCCTTGAATTTATATTTTTAAGCTTTTACTTTATTTTCAAAACGCTGACAAATTGAAAGCGGTTGACAAGATACTCAAATTTTTATTTTTTATGTGATTGCATAACGCTAAAAACTGTCATTTCTTGTTTTTCAGCCAATTTAAATTTATTTTTGCTTTTTTAGATGAAAGAATGTCTCGTCAGTATGACGAGATGAAAGATTGTCTTGATACTTGATACCTGATACTTGATACCTGATACAAATTTTACTTCTAACTTCATATATGAACCCAATACAAATGGTGGACCTAAAGTCCCAATACCAAAAACACAAAAGCGAGATTGACGCGGCAATAGCCGAAGTACTTGAAACGACAACCTATATCAATGGACCTGCGGTAAAGCTTTTTCAGGAAAAGTTGGAAAAGTACCTCTCAGTAAATCATGTGATTCCCTGTGCTAATGGTACCGATGCCTTGCAGATTGCGCTCATGGCGCTGGGATTAAAACCCGGCGATGAAGTGATTGTGCCAGCCTTTACCTATGTTGCCACTGCCGAGGTTGCTGCATTGCTTGGATTAACGGTTGTAATGACCGATGTCGATCCCGATACTTTTAATATCACAGCAGCCCACATTGAAGCCGCGATAACAGATAAAACCAAAGCCATTGTGCCTGTACATCTGTTCGGACAGTGTTGTGATATGGAGCCTATTTTAGCACTTGCTAAAAAGCATAATCTTTTTGTTATCGAAGACAATGCACAAGCCATTGGAGCCGATTATAGCTTTTCGGATGGTCGAAAAGTAAAAAGTGGTGCTATGGGTACAGTGGGTTGTACCTCCTTTTATCCCTCGAAAAATCTAGGCGCCTATGGCGATGGCGGTGCCATGTACTGCAACGATGAACAACTCGCTGCCGAGCTTCGAATGATCGCCAACCACGGACAAAAAAGACGCTATTATCACGATATGGTAGGTGTAAATTCAAGACTTGATTCTATACAGGCAGCATTACTGGAGGTAAAACTTAGACATCTCGACGAGTTTTCAGCTGCCCGTCATCAGGCTGCTGTTTTTTACGACCGAGAACTATCAGGAATCGATGGCGTTAAAATTCCTGCCCGACAGCAGCATTCAACCCATGTTTTTCATCAATATACCCTGCAAGTCCCGGCCGATAAGCGCGATGCCCTGCAGGAATTTCTGAAGGAAAAAGGCATTCCCACCATGATTTATTATCCGCTTCCGCTCAACGAGCAGGATGCTTTCATGAATTGCGCTCGCCTTGCTTCGGCACTGCCTGTCACAGAACTGCTATGCAAGTCAGTTGTCTCCCTGCCCATGCATTCAGAGCTGGACGATGAGCAGTTGGGGTATATTTGCGGAGCGGTGAAGGCGTTTTTTGGGTGATTTATTATCAAAACTTGTAATTTTTGCAAGTTTTGATAGATGCAATCAGCCAATTGCCATCAAATCTTTGTTTCTAAATCCCTTTTAAAAAGATAAGTGATTCCAAAATACATAAAGTCTAAAGCGCCATTGCTATAATCTCCTGCAAGGAAGGATCCAAAAAAAAGGACTAAAAACAAGAGCATAGCAAGATCGAAACCCCAAAAAAGAAAACTTTTGCTTCGCTGTAAAACAAACTCCATTCTGATAATCGAGATCAGAAAACAGACTGCTATGAGCGTTTCCAAAACTATAATCGTCAGGAAAGAAAGTTCAATACCATAAGGGACTGTACCTATGAGGGTAGGTTCAAATTTTTTAGCAAACCATTCGGGTACAAAAGTACCTGTTATTTTTTGAACTGATGTAATGACGGCAAGGCTGAAAAAGAGCAGCTGTATGAGTAAAATATTGTTAATCCCTTTTTTCATGTTCATTGGTTTTTTAAAATATGTTTCGCTTCACTGAAGCTGCAAGTTTATGAATTTATATGTTCATGGATACAATTTTTGTTTATTTTTTTTCTACCCTGAAGTTTTTAATTCAACTGCTTAGGCATTGCAATTCTTTATGTGATGTAAATCAACTAAGTTCTTTGCGCCTATGCTCGAGAATGCTTTTATATTCAATTTTACAAAACAAAATTTCCTTACAAAGTTGTTTTTATCCAACAAAACGCCTAATATAGTATTTCAATTAAGCAAGGGATGAAACTAATAGCCTTTTTTATAGTTTTTTTATTTTTTATTGGGCAGAACTACGCGCAGTTTTTGCCAAAGGGCCAATACTTCGAGGCAGGTTTCAATATTGGAAAAATCTACAAACATTCACCTAAAATTGTCATTCCGCTCAGCGAATTGCCACCTGTATTAGGTGCTGAATTTAGCTGGGAACAGCGTTGCTACGGCAAAAAATACTGGCATAGCCTCAATCGTTTTCCGCGTTTGGGCTTTATAGGCAATTTTCAACATTTCAGAGACAGCCGCTTGGGTTGGGGACTTGGGGTGATGCCCTTTGTTTCAACCCGCTTTTTTAAAGTTGGTCCGGTCGAAATGTTCGGGCGTATGGGCATGGGTCTGGCCTATGTTTCTGAGCGCTGGGACGGCTATTTCAATCCTCAAAATAACATCATTGGCTCGCATTGGAACAGCAATGTAGCTTTTCGTCTGGGTTTTGGAATTGAAGTACACGAGCATATTGATTTGCGCCCAAGTTTCAGCTTTACGCATTATTCAAATGGTGCTTCGCAATACCCCAATCTGGGTATCAATGTCATGTCTTTTCATTTGGGTATTTTGTACAAAAACAATCCTATTGCTCCAGTCGATATTATCAGGAATTTTGCAGATTTACCACAAAGGCATAAAGGCCCTCGTTTTGCTGTCTTTACGGGACTT
>JBIPOO010000201.1:0-7117 GCA_044379045.1 Saprospira sp. | reverse complement strand
ATTGGACCTTGCTTAGCAATAATTATGCAAGCGAAACCAATATACATGCACAAATGATTTACGATGGCGTAAGTTACGACAGTGTTGGGGTCAGATTCAGGGGCAACACCTCCTACACTACAACAGGAACTTCTCAGAAAAAGTCATTTTCGGTTGAAACCGACTTCAATGACAGTACGCTAAAAGTATTGGGATACAATGATTTGAAATTTAATAATGGGCATCAGGATGCTAGTTTTATGCGTGAGGTTTTATATTGCCGAATGGCCAGTAGACATACACCTATTGCTAAAGCAAATTATGTTCACCTCTACCTAAATAATCAGGATTGGGGCCTGTATCCAAATATACAGGCTATTGATAAGAGCTTTCTTGAAGAATGGTTTCTAAGTAATGACGGTGCCCGTTTCAGGGCTACGGTCGATGGCGTAAGTACAGGCGGTCCAACTTGGGGCGACGGTACAGCGGCAATGAATTATCTGGGTACTAATCTGGCAACATATCAAACTTACTACACCTTAAAATCGAATGATCTTATAGCAGATCCATGGCAATCATTGGTTGATGCCTGCTACGATCTCAGCACCGTTACTGTAGCAAACATGGACAGTCTACTCAATGTAATTGATATTGACAAAGTACTGTGGCACATGGCAGTAGAAAATATTTTTACCGATAATGACAGCTATATCCTGAAAGGCAAAATGGATTATATGCTATACACTGAGCCCGAAACAGGAAGAACTTTCTCGTTGGAATATGACGGGAATTCATCCTTTCAGTTAGGTCAGGCATCGAGTACAAATTGGGGGCCTTTGAAAAATGTAGGAAATGTAAATTATCCGCTGCTGAACAAACTAATCACCATACCGGAATGGAGACAGCGCTATCTGGCACATTACCGAACCATACTGAATGAAACTTTTACGACTGCAAATGCTACGGCTTTGGTCAATGATTTAAATTCTAAAATTGGAGCACTTGTAGCAAGCGACCCCAAAAAACTCTATTCAACTGCACAATATAATACCGATTATCCTGCACTGATAAATTATGTTACAAGCAGAAGAAACTATCTGTTAACGAATACCGAAGTGGCCCAATCAGGCCCCACTATAAGTGCAGCACCTTTTTACAATAGTAGCATGGAACTTTATACTGAACCCAATTCTGGCGAGGCTGTAAATGTGAAGGCAACTGTAAGTTCAGCTGCCGGTATCTTTGCCGTTACACTATACCATGGCACCGGAATCATGGGCACATTCAGCGAAACAACCATGTTCGACGATGGAAACCACAATGATGACGCTGCCGGCGATGGTGTATTTGGAGCACAAATTCCGGGATATCCCGCTACAACACTAGTTCGTTACTACATTGAAGCGCAATCAAATACCACTGCAAAATCAGCTTCTTATTTTCCAACAGGTGCCGAACATGATGTTTTTGTTTATACCGTTCAGTCGCAGGCGGCACCTAACGGGGTTGTTATCAACGAACTGATGGCCTCTAATGCCTCGAGCGCACAAGATGAAACTGGCGCTTTCGCTGATTGGATAGAATTGTATAATAACAATGCGTCGCCTGTAGATCTGAGTGGATTTTATCTGAGTGATGACAGCACTAATATTGCAAAATGGCAATTCCCCGCAGGTACAACAATCGGAGCAAATGGCTATCTGATCCTTTGGGCTGACCAGGACATTCTTGACGGTCCGCTACATTGCAATTTCAAACTATCAGCTCTTGGAGAAGAAGTGATTTTATCTGATGCTCAGCTCAATTCTGTCGACCGAGTGATTTTCGGACCACAGACCACAGACCTGGGTTATGCCCGTATTCCGAACGGCAGTGGAAACTTTATCATACAGACTCATACTTTCAATGCCAACAACGAGGGCAATACTGCCATCGAAGCATTGACTGCAGAAATTGACATGACTGCATTTCCCAACCCAACTGGAAATAATTTACAAGTATTAATTTCAGTTTTAAGAGACAAAGAACCCTTGTTAATTTACAGCCAATTAGGCGTTTTAGTTCTTCAGCAGCAAGCTTACAACGATAACAGTTTAGATCTAACACATTTTCCAACAGGCATTTACTTTTTGAAATACGCTGATAAGGTTATTAAAATCAGTAAAATTTAAATTATAAAAAAACTTTTCAGATTGAATCAATTTATCTCAAATAGTCTCATACAGATTCCAGGTATAAGCTTAGCGGAATTAGACTGCGTATCTCTGCAAAACCGAATCGACAGCAAGTATCTGTTGAACAGCGCTATGCTCGACAAATTAATGCCTTTTATACTAGAAAATTACAGGGTACTCGAGATTGACGGCCATAGAATTTTCACTTACGAGAACAATTATTTCGATACGGCTGATTTACTTTTCTATCACGAACATCATAATGGATACCTGAACCGAATCAAGGTAAGAAGTCGTAAATATATTGAAAGCGGCAGTAGTTTTTTCGAAATTAAGAAAAAGGAAAAAATTGAACGGACTAATAAAATCAGGGAGAAAACTGAAGGACTGATTTCTGTTCCAAATCAAGATATGATTCATAAAATTTCCCTTATGAGCCGCAAGGCCTTGAATGGAATTCACAAAGTACTCAGCAATCATTTCAACAGAATTACATTTGTAAATAATGCTGCTACCGAAAGAATGACCCTGGATTTTAATATCAGTTTTGCAGATGAAAATACAGAAAAGCATCTGGAAGATATTTTTGTGCTGGAAATCAAACAATCGAAGTGTGGCGCTCATTCCTCCATCAATCAGATTATTAAAAACAATAATATCCGTGAACAAGGCTTCAGTAAATATATTTTCGGTGTGATGTTGCTAAAGGATGGCATCAAAAAAAATAATTTTCTGCCCCTCATTAAAAAAATAAACTCATTACACTAAATGAAACCTGAAGAAATCATTGCCTCTCCCATTTTTAACCTGAGTGATTTTGCTTTTAGAGCAGGAATTGATATAATCGCACTGTTCATACTTGTAGGACTCATATACTATCCGAAGTACAAAAACAAGGATTTTGTATTCACTTTCAGCATTTTCAATGTCATCAATTTTATGATCTGCTACCTCTTGGGTACAGCTAAAATTCAAATGGGCTTTGCCTTCGGCCTATTTGCAATTTTCTCCATTATTCGATATCGAACTATCATGATTTCGATTAAGGATATGGGCTATTTCTTTATATGCGTTGCATTGGGCATGCTCAATTCACTGGCCGACAGTACTGATGGCTACCTGTTGCTTATTGTTTGCAATCTGGTAATTCTGGGAATTACGCTTGGTCTCGATCGTTTGAATTTTATTAGTAATGAAAATTCAAAAGAAATAGTCTTCGACAATGTTGGACTTATAAGACCCTCGCAGCGTGAAGACCTTATAAAGGAATTAAGGGAGCGTACCGAACTAAATATTCACAAAGTGGATGTTGTGAAAATCAACTACTTGAAAGACACCTGCCTGCTGAAAGTTTATTATTACTCGAAAGAGAGCGAAAGCTATCTGGGTGATTCCGGATCAGAAGATTAATTTTTTTTCTGCTGCATTAGAAACAACTGCAATTCAAGCAGCATCTCGTATTGTTCTTCGAAATGTCCTTCCAAGGCTTCGATATTTATATAGGGTATTTTTTTTCTCGCACAGTAAACAGACAGGGAGCCATCATCCTCAGGGTCCTTGCTTTGAAGGATAACATTGTATCCCAGATGTTTAAAATATCTGAAATGCGCATATTCGTTCACGAAGTAAAAATCGTGTGGACTTCTTTCTTTGTTGTAATGAATTTGTGCGGCACTTTTTGCAAAAATGGAATCGGGTAAATACTGTTCCAATGAATAACCCTTCATGTTATTGTGCACTGCTATGACAATCTCCGCATCTTTGAGCAGACTGTCGGTTACATATTCCGAGAAAATCCTGACCTTTTTTTTATTCTCAGCCGTAAATGAGCGGTATGATTTAAGTGTCTTGAAAATTCCAAAATCGGAATAAATTCTGTTTGGGTCGAACCAGAAATGGTAACTGGGCGTCATAAATCCACCAATCCAACGGTCTCCTTTAAACTTTAATTCAATAAATTTGCCCCTGAAATGGTTGAGAATACAATCAGTAGCAAGCACACAGGTATTTTCATTATCGTGTAAATTGAAATAAACTATACCCGTTTCATCATCGGGATTGCGAATCAAAAAGCGAATATTTTCACCGCTTAGGTTATAAGTTTTTTCGATATAAGATACTACTTTCGGAGAGATAATCTCGGGCGAAAAGAGCAATGTATTGTACATGTCGAGTTGAGCCGACAAAGTGACAGTTCTGATAAGAACAATGACAAATATACTTACAAAGCTAAAAAATGACATTGCTAAAGGCTTAAAATTCAAAGGCTCCTATATCGGGATTGCCATCCCTGGCTTTACCCATGATATCGTTTAGCACGCCAATATTTATGCCCCTGTTTACCAATGGAGAAATTACCGAATCGGGTGCATAGGCATAGTTTTCAACATCTTCGAACATGGGGTTTTGATTTCTGACGATATTGTTCAAACCGGTATTAAAGGTATCGAGTTTCATCAGACAATTATCGAAACTATAATTCCATGTAGCTGTTGAATTGAAATACTTGCTCAGTTCAACCTCCTCGTTTTTACTGCCGTGAATAACACAGTTTTTAAAATCGGCATAAACATCAAAAATATTTACCCCTATCTCATTGCCTTGATCGTCGTACAAAACTTCAAAATCGCGTAGGCTAAGCGATGGTTCACTGTGACCCACAAAAGGATTGGTTCCATAATTTACAATAGTACAGTGTCTGAAATCGTAAATACCACCTCGAATGCTGATGAGGCCAAACTGATTTGAATTGGCCAAAATACTGTTAATAGCCAAAATACTCCCCTGCCTGGATAGAATAGAGGAACGGTCGGTATTGAATATTTTGCTATTGATGATTTCGAGTTTTGGCGTAGGGTGATTATTGGCAAGTGAATCGACAATAATACCATCTACTGCATTGCGAATGATACAACCATGAATCTGATTATTTAAGCTATTGCGGCTCAAATAAATACCGCCGTGCTGAAAAGGCAGTTCCTGATAATCGGCCTCGAGCCGGTGTGTCTTAAATTCTACAGGATTATTCAAATCGCCGCCAACATTGATTTTCAAAGTTGAATTATCTCCTATGTAAAGCAGTGCCCGGTCCCCTGGTCGGGTTGTTGGACCCCCGAACATAAAAATCTCGGTTCCTCCTGGAATGGTGAGTACCGAATTGCTATCGAAGGCAATGTATCCAAAAAAAACATAAGGCGTATCGGGCGAAAGCGTAAGATTTACATTGGTAAAGCGGGTGAGATAACCCCTCTGACCGATGTAAATGGCATTCCATCCATAGGCTTCGAGTTGTACATATTGCAAATCACCGCCAGCATCGAAGATAACGGAATCGGTTCGCAGTGCATCGCCGTTATTTGGATCAACCCTGACATTGGCAAAAATATAAATGGAATCCTTGGCAGGAATTTCTACGTTATCGAAACTCGTACCTGCAAGGCCGTCTACGTTCAGATTAAAATCGGAACCTGAACCGCCGCCCAAACGGATATTTTTTACCTGCAGGGTTCTGTTGTAGGGATTATAAACCTTAAATTTTCGGGTTGCCGTACCCATATCGGTAAAGACAGTATCGAAGCGGAGTGTATCTGTTTCGAATTCGAGTGCAAGGTCATTACCACTCATAAAACGTTCTTTACGACAAGCGCTCAGCTGCCATATTACCAAAAGAAGCGTAAAAAAAACTGCGCCTTTAACAAAAAACCTGTTCACAAAAAGATTAAAAGACATATCTTTAGCATTTGGAAAAACAAAAATAAGAATAATTCTACAGCTTAGTCTACATTACCCAAAAATCTCAGCTGCTGCTGTTTTTTTTAGCTAACATTCAATCTAAATCTTATTAAAATATCAAACTAATTTATACAACTTGATTGTTTCGGAGATAATTATTTAATAAACAAAATTTGATTAGCATGACATTACCAAATAGCTTTAAAAACATCCTACCCATAAACTCATTTTTTATAATTAACTTTTTAATTTTCAATGGTTTTTCGTCAGTATATGGTCAAATTCCAATGGCATTCATCGAAGATATAACCAGTGTATACGGAGATAAATATAATACCAACCTGAAAGGCAAACCAAAAGTCATTATTGAAAGATACTCAGATGAAAAAGGAATATCCACCAGTAAGTATGACGAAAATGGAAATCTTAACAATTATCTTTATGAATTGGAGGACCCTGATGGTTTCTTTTGCCCAAAACGAATTGAAAGAAACTATACATATGATGGAAAAATTCCTGTAAAAACTTCTTCCTCTAAAAGATGTAACGTTGACTATGAATATGTTTTCGAAACATCTTCTGGTCGTATTTCAAATGCTTTCGAATTTTATATGCCCAAATACAAAGATAATTATATATTGTACATTAATAATTACGGATATAACTCTACCCAGGAAAAACATTATTTACAAGGAACGGTTTCTATCCTCGTAAAATCAAGCGGCAGAAAAATTATGGGTACAGACCTGGTACTCCCAAATTATGACATTATTGACAATTACAGTTATACATATGATGATAAATTGAAATTAAAAAGAGTTTACCAAATCGACAAAAGTGGAGATACACTACGTCTACACGTTTTAGATGATGAGGGAAGAATAAAGAGTTATATACATTTTTGTATTGAAAGTTGGAGCAGTGAAAATCTAAAAGGATGTTATGGAAGCCACTTTGAGTATAACAAAGATGGGCTGAGTGCTTCTACAGATATAGATAGAGAAGAAATTATTAAAACGGTCTATACAACATTGAATTATGATGTTAAAGGAAATTGGATAGAACAAAATGTCAAAATTTTTAAAAACGGCAAACAAAGTAATGAATACACAAAATACAGGTCTTTTACGTACTATGATTAGCCGTTTTTAATGTGCTCAAATTCAAGATCTTTTTGTTGTTAAAAGGAATTCTGTATTAAAATAAGTTCACTGCGCACATTTTTTGAAAAA
>JBIPOO010000200.1:0-7198 GCA_044379045.1 Saprospira sp. | reverse complement strand
TCATTGCTAAAATCAATTAGCTTGAGTAGGTTATCACCATAATTTATACCCGACAATATTCGAATGTAATAAATTGAACGCTTTAATCGCTCGTATTGTGATTCATTTTTTGTCAAATCAGAGATGATTTTTTCTGCCTCATTGAGTAGATTGTCTAATTTCTGTTTAGCCCCAAAATTAAATCGAGCCGAAGCCAACAAGAACTGAGCCTTGAAAAAAGGATTTGGACTTTTTTGTGTTAATTCATTTAACTCTAATTGTATATTTTGCAAATCATCGTCACTAACAACGTTATTATCATCGAGATAGAGTGCCGATATTGTGCTGTAATATTGTGAGAGTTGTTGAAAATAATTATCTTTTTCTAAGTTATATTTATCATACAGTAAGATGCGCAGCAGCTTCATGTCTTCTTTCACTTGACCTCTGCTCAACCATTTTATCTTATGATCGGAAAGTTCTGATAACATCCACAGATTATTGACTTTCTCGGCGGATACTTTTCCAGATTCGTTGTAATGCGAAAATAATTCCTGCGAATTTCTTTCATTAAATATTTTTGCCAAAAAGAAAGACTTTTCTTGAGCATTGTTATCAAGGTAATTTGCAATCAATATATTTTCAATTTCTTTTGAAGCAAAATCGATGAATCGTCTTTGAGCTTTGGCAGCATCGGAATAATTTTCGAAATGAAGAGCAGTTTTATATAAAACTGACTCAAAACTTTCGATGCTATCGACTTTAGAATCGAGTAAATCTTTCAGTACAGCATGTCTTTTATCCGATGACTTAATGCATTGGTGATGCAATTGCAGTCTTTCACTTCTGTCCAGATTTTTTAGCAGCGCATACAATCTTTTACCTTTCATTTTTTTACTTTAATACTGTTTACAGAACAGCGCCATTTATAATTTCTTCCACCACAAGCGGATCGAGCAAGGTACTGGTATCTCCTAAATTTGAAACATCACCTTCGGCAACTTTTCGCAGAATCCTACGCATGATTTTACCCGATCTTGTTTTGGGTAAACCTGAGACAAATTGTATTTTATCGGGTTTTGCGATTGGTCCAATCTCTTCGGCTACTGTTTGGATAATTGAGGACCTTAACCAATTTTGCTCCTTTTCCAGGGGCATTTTCTGACAAATAACATAAACATAAATTCCCTGTCCTTTCAACGCATGCGGATAACCCACAACTGCCGATTCTACTACATTTTTATTTTGATTTACAGCATTTTCTATCTCGGCAGTTCCGAAACGGTGACCAGAAACATTGATTACATCGTCTACCCTGCCGATTATTCTGTACAAACCATTTTCGTCTCTTCGTGCGCCATCGCCGGTAAAATAGTAATCTTTATAAACAGAGAAATAGGTTTGTCGGCAGCGCTCATGATCGCCATAAGTAGTTCTCAGTATTGAGGGCCAGGGGAATTTTATACATAAATAACCTTCTTTGTCATTTCCCTCGATTTCATTCCCGTTGCTGTCAAGTAATACCGCATGAATACCAGGCAAAGGCTGTCCGGCATGTGCTGGACGTGTTGGTGAAATACCTGCCAATGCAGAAATTAAGATTCCACCTGTTTCGGTCTGCCACCAGGTATCTACAATCGGACAACGTTCTTTTCCCACATTTACATGATACCAATGCCATGCCTCTTCATTGATGGGTTCGCCCACCGAGCCTAAAACCTTCAACGAATGCATTGCAAAAGGTGTCAGATGGTCTGTTCCGCTTTGCATGAGTGATCTTATGGCTGTTGGAGCTGTGTAAAAATGTGTAACGCTGTGCTTTTCTATGAGCTGCCAAAATCGCGAAGGATCAGGATAATTTGGTACTCCTTCAAACATAACAGTAGTTGCGCCATTTAAAAGTGGACCGTACAAAATATAACTATGTCCGGTAACCCAGCCTATATCTGCTGTACAAAAATGAATATCATCAATGTCGTATTGAAAAACATTCAGAAAGGAATACGCTGTATAAACCATATAACCGGCAGTAGTGTGAACTACTCCCTTTGGTTTTCCAGTAGAACCCGAAGTGTAGAGCATAAAAAGCATATCTTCGGCATCCATTTCTGTTGCAGGGCAATTTTCATCAACCTTTTCTGCTTCAATTTCATAAACAAAGTCTAGCCCACTCCTGAGATGAATCGGCCAATTTAACCTGTTCACAACCAATACTTTTTCGACTGATGAACAAGTTTTGAGCGCTTCGTCAACGATATTTTTTATAGGTAACTGTTTGCTGCCCCTACTCATAGCATCGCTGCAGATGAGGAGCTTTGTTCTGGCATCATTTATTCTGTCAGCAAGTGAATTGGCTGAAAATCCGGCAAAAACCACTGAATGAACAGCGCCAATTCTTGCGCATGCCAATACTGCGAAAGCAAGTTCGGGAATCATTGGCATATAAATACATACGCTGTCGCCCTTTTCAACGCCCATGTTTTTGAGTACATTAGCAAAACGGCAAACTTCTTTGTGCAACGCTATAAAAGTATAAGTTTTATAAGCCTCACTGGGATCGTTGGGTTCCCAAATCAGCGCGATTTTATCGCCATTTTTCTCAAGATGTCGATCGATACAATTTTCAGTAATATTTAACTTTGCCCCCTGAAACCATTTGACATTGGGCTCTTCAAAATTCCATTCCAAAACCTTATTCCACTTTTTCTTCCATTGGAAATTTTCAGCAATTTCTGACCAGAAGCTTTCGGGGTCTTCAAGACTTTTTTGATAAGCTGATTGATATTCGTCGTAATTATTAATGCGCATTTTTTGAATTTTTTGTAGCTACAATATTACAGAATTTGAAACTTAAATAAATATCTGAGGCGTAAATTTTCAAAAATATGTAATGATGTCCTTTAGTTTAAAAATAATAATCCTGCAAAATTGATAATTTATAAACCATTGCAAAGTTTTTATGTTAGAATGTCATATTTAAACAATACTAATTTGAAAACAGCAATAGTTATTGGTGCAGGAATAGCAGGTCTAGCTGCAGCTGCCCGTCTTCAAAGTAAAGGTTATCAGGTTTCTGTTTTTGAACACAGATCCTATGCCGGCGGAAAACTCACACAAATCATGGTTGGTGATTACCGATTCGATGCAGGTCCCAGCATTTTTACCATGCCTCAATATGTAGAGGAGGTTTTTAGCGAATGCGGCAAAAATCCTAAAGATTATTTCGAATACCACATGGTCGATGAAATCTGCCGTTATTTTTGGGAGGACGGAACAAGACTGAGCAGTTATTGCGATGTTGATAAATTCTCGCGTGAGGTTGAGGAAAAGCTTAAGACCGATGCTGCGCCAGTACGGAAAATGATCGAAAAAAATAAGTTCAAATACGAAACGGTTGGTAACATTTTTTTGCGCCGTTCCTTACACAAGATAAGCAGTTTTACAAATTTCGACACATTGAGGGCTGTTTTACGCATTCCAAGGTTACAGCTTTTTCAATCAATGAATCAGGTAAACAGTCGTTTGAAACATCCTAAACTTGTACAACTTTTCAATCGATTTGCCACCTACAATGGTTCTAATCCTTTCCAGGCTTCGAGCATACTGAATTTAGTTGGTCATCTGGAACTTGGGCTAGGTATTGCCATGCCTAAAGGCGGGATGCATGACATTAGCCAATCGGTTTACAAACTTGCCCTGGATCTTGGCGTAAAATTTCATTTCGGCAACAAAGTCGATGAAATAATTCTTGAAAATAAAGTTGCAAAAGGTATCAAAGTAGCCGGGGAAAATAAAATGGCCGACTTGGTTGTGTGCAATATGGACGTGCATTATGCATATGAAAAATTAATGCCTAATGCAGCTAAACCCAAAAAAGTATTGGAACAGCCCCGCTCCTCTTCTGGAATAGTTTTTTATTGGGGGATCCGAAAAAGTTTTCCAGAACTCTTACTGCACAATGCCTTTATGACCGAAGATTCAGCCAAGGAATTCGACTGTATTTTTAATAAAAAAACTATAACTGAGGATCCTACAATTTACATAAACATCACGTCGAAACATGTCGCCGGCGATGCTCCCGAGGGTAGTGAAAATTGGTTTACAATGGTAAATGTACCACATATTGAGGGGCAAAATTGGGACGAAATTATATCAAAAGCCAGACAATCAGTTATTGCTAAAATCAATCGTATTCTTAAAACAGATATTGAACAATTTATTGAAGCCGAAGATGTTTTTGAACCAAGAATTATAGAAGCAAGAACACTATCTCACAAAGGTTCTTTGTATGGAATTAGTTCAAATACAAGAACTGGTGCCTTTTTCAGACATAGTAACTTCAGCAGAAAAATTAAAAATTTATACTTTTGCGGTGGTTCGGTACACCCCGGAGGTGGCATTCCAGTTTGTCTCTCTTCGGCTAAGATTGTAGCTGATATGATTCCAAATGCAGTTTAATCTGAGTTATTTTCATTCAAGTCTTCCTTGAGTGCCCGATTGAGTGGTTCTCTTATAAAGAAGTGACCGTCATTTACAGTTTTCAGTATGGCCTTGGTTTTGTGCCTGCGGTTCAGTTTTGAGATGAATTTCTCTCCTGCACTCATAGGTGTAAGCGAGTCTTTTTCGCCGTAATAGATGCTAAGTTCTATATTGTATTTTCTTATAAGTCTCCTGAATTGCTGCAATCTGCGTGGAAAGAAAAATAATGATGCCCAGGTGTTGAACATTCTGCGACGCAAATCTTCATCGCTCAATTGTTTTGAGAAAAAAAGATGTGTCATTCGGTCGAGCCAGCCCATTTTTTTTGAATAATTCAATAGACGCTTACTCACTTTGGGTTTAGATGCGGTCCATTTAAAAATCTGTCGCATTGGGTAGCTGAACAGCACTTTATTGTAAATGACCGATTTTTGAAAACCGGCAGGCGCTAAAAGATACAGCTCATCGACTGAGGGTGCAATGTATTTGAAAATTCCCATTACAAAAAGGCCGCCCATGCTGTGTGCCATTACACTAAAGCGTTCAAAACCAAGTTCTTTTTTGAATTGGTTGACGATTTTTTTTATATCACTTGGATAAAAAATACTTTTATTCCATTCGGTATTACCATGGAATGGAGCATCGATGGCCACAACGGTGTAGGTTTGCTCCAGACTTTCGCGCAATTTCAGAAAAAGCTCACTTTTGTCTCCATATCCATGAAAAACAATCAATAATCTGGCTCCACTGCCAAATTTTGTATAGTGTATTTTGTGTTTTTTATAAAGAAGATACATTGTAAACTATTTTCACTGCAAAAGTACAAATTTTTTTTAAGTAGATTAATTTTGTGATATTAAAAAAATGTTGTAAATTGTATTCACAAAAGGCAATTACATGAATAGTCAAATCCTTATAAAAGAGACCATAAGTTTTGTAAAAGACAAGTTAAAAAATGCTGAGTCGGGCCACGATTGGTTTCACATTGAAAGGGTTTGGAAAAATTCAAAAAAAATAGCTGAAACCGAAAACTGCAACAGGTTAATTGTTGAAATGGCTGCCCTCCTGCATGATATTGCAGATTCTAAATTTCATAATGGTAATGAAGAAATAGGTCCTGAAACGGCAATGAATTATATGAATAGCCTGAATTTAGATAAGGATTCAAAGCTTCATATTGTCAATATCATTCGCAACATTTCTTTTAAAGGCGGACATCGGCACAGTGATTTTAATAGCATAGAACTGCAAATTGTACAGGATGCCGACAGACTAGATGCCATTGGAGCCATTGGTATAGCCAGAGCCTTTAATTATGGTGGTTACAAAAACAGGACCTTGTATGATCCTGATATCAAACCCGATATGAATATGAGTAAAGAAGCCTATAAAAACAGTAGCGCTCCAACTATCAATCATTTTTATGAAAAATTACTGCTTTTGAAAGACCTTATGAATACTGAAGGTGGCAAAAAATTGGCTGCTGAAAGACATCTATTTATGGAGCATTTCCTGGATCAGTTTTACAAGGAATGGAATGATTAAATAATAAAAAAATTATAACAAAAAAATACTATGTACGACTTTATTGGTGACATTCACGGTCATGCTGACAAATTACGTGAAATTTTAGAAAAAATGGGCTATAGCGAAGGCGAAAGCGGTTATTCACATCCAAGCAGAAAGGCATTTTTCCTTGGCGATTTTATCGACAGGGGGCCAAAAATCAGAGAAACGCTTGAAATAGTACGCAGAATGATTGATAGTGGAAATGCTAAGGCTGTAATGGGTAATCATGAATACAATGCTATTATGTTTCATTATCCCGAAAAAGCGGGTGGACACCTCAGAAAGCATCTCATCAGAAACATTGTACAGCATTATGCAACTTTATATGAGTTTCGGAAAAAGCAAGAAGAATACGAGGATTATCTCGACTGGTTTTTAACACTCCCACTCTACTATGAAACTAATGAGTTCAGAGCGGTACATGCCTGTTGGGATAGTAACCATATCAATTATTTGCGATCTGTTCTAAAGAATGATTGTCTGAATGACGCGCTGCTCTATGAAGCGGTGGTTGAGGACACGGCTATCTTCCATGCAGTTGAAGATACCTTGAAAGGCAAAGAACTAAGATTGCCCGATGGAGTTCATTTTGAAGACAAGGACGGTCATAACAGGCATGAATACCGTATTAAATGGTGGGAAAATCTCGAAAACATAAGTTACAAAAAACTAAGCATTGAAAAAATTGAATCCTTACCAGATGCAATAGTTCCAACCGAATTCATCTCTAATGATAATGTATATGGTCCAAATGAAAAGCCGGTATTTTTTGGGCATTATTGGTTGGATTATGAAATACAACCAGATTTCTTCAGGAATAACATCTGTTGCCTCGATTACAGTGTTGCCAAGAAAGGTTTTATGGCCGCTTACCGATTCGATGGAGAACAAGTTTTGGATTTGGAAAAAAGGGTTTTAGTGTAAAGTGGTTCTTGGTGAATAGTGTGGAGTGACTAGGTACTAGTATTCTTAGTGAACAGTCACAACAATGAAAGATTTTACAGAAAATTATTGCTTAATGATTTTTGCGTAGAATTTTTCC
This sequence comes from Saprospira sp., assembly GCA_044379045.1. Taxonomy (GTDB): domain Bacteria; phylum Bacteroidota; class Bacteroidia; order Chitinophagales; family Saprospiraceae; genus Saprospira. The sequence goes on along the minus strand of JBIPOO010000200.1, from coordinate 129 downwards.
TTTTCTGTTAGCACCTCGATGATATAAAGATCCGGATTGAGTTTAGATATATCAAAATGGAAGATAGTTTCAGGATTATCATCGCTGAAGTTCAATATATTGCGGCCCAGTCTGTCGAATACTTTAACA